>NZ_OX030782.1:1230000-1450000 GCF_943733665.1 Aquimarina sp. Aq107
TTAGATTGACTGGTAAGAATTGTATTAGAATTTAAAAAAGCATATTCCGTAATTCCTGATCTTACCACAATATCACCTAAACTTCCAAGGTTTTCTGAATGTTTAATTCTTTTAGGATGATATCTTCGTAAAGCCATTACAATGGAACCTGACTTTACTGGTTTTCTCATTTCTTTTTCTACTTGCGGCAATAGATCGGTAGCGAGTGAACTAAAATTAATAATATCTCGTGATAGTGCGTCTTCCAAAAATGGCTGATGCCTCAGTATATTGTGAACACAATCTGTAATAGTTTTCATTCTGTTAGATATTTAACATATTGTGTAAATATATACTTTTTTTATCAAAATATTTATTCTTTATGCTCTATTGTCTAATTATGCATTGTAAAAAATAAAAATTGCTATGAAGATTTTAAAGTTTGGAGGAACATCTGTTGGGTCTGTAGAGAATTTGTATAAAGTTAAGGATATACTTATAAGTGATAATGACCAAAAGATCGTAGTATGTTCTGCGATGTCTGGAGTTACTGATCAGTTGGTAAATTTAGTAGCATATATAAAACTAAAAGATGCAGAAGGTATTACTAGAAATCTTCATAGATTAGAGAATAAACATTTAGAGGTAGTTGATACCTTAGTAGATGACTTAATGCTAAAAAATAGTCTTAAGGATGGAATTTCTTCAATGATAACAGAAATGTTAGAGTTATCTAACCAGGAATATACAGAAGTGTTAAATGCTAGGGTTCTTACTTTTGGTGAGACATTGTTAACATACATTTTTTCAAACTTTTTGAGCGCTATTGGAGTTACCAATCGATTAATTTCGGCAAAGGACTTTATGTGTGTAGATAATGTAGATAATCCAAATATCAAAAAGGTCTCTCAGAAATTAAATGAAGTTCTAGAAAGTAATGAAACTTCAAATATATATATAACGCAAGGATTTGTTTGTAGAGATCACTTACATCAAATTAGCACGCTTAAAAGAGGAGGTAGTGATTATACCGCTACTATTATAGGCGCCGCAATAAATGCTAGCGAAATTCAAATATGGACAGATATAGATGGGTTACATAATAATGATCCTAGATATGTAGAAGGTACTAACCCAATTGCTCATCTTACATATAATGAAGCTGCTGAATTAGCATATTTCGGGGCCAAAATTTTACATCCGCAGACAGTTTCTCCAGTTGTAGATAAAGATATTCCTGTATTATTAAAAAATACATTCGATCCTAAGGCTGCTGGAACAGTAATCTCAAATAAAACATATAGAAAAGGGTTAAAAGCCATTTCTGCAAAAGATGGAATAACAGCCATTAAAATTAAATCAAATAGAATGTTGATGGCGCACGGATATCTTAGAAGAATTTTCGAAGTTTTTGATAATTATCATACATCTATAGATATGATTACCACATCAGAGATAGCAATTTCTTTAACGATTGATGATATTACTCACATTGATGAAATAGTGAAAGAAATAGAGGGGTATGCAGAGGTGACGGTAGAGCAGAATCATAGTATTATTTGTATTGTTGGAGAATCTGTAATTAACGATAAAAACTCTCATAAACTTTTTGAAATCCTTAATTATATACCTGTAAGAATGATTTCTTACGGAGGGAGTAATAATAATATCTCCATTCTTGTAGAAACCAAAGATAAAATACCAACCCTTAGATTTTTAAATGAGAGGCTGTTTCTTTCTCATCAGGAAGCAGTTCTCTAAATTGTTTGTTATGTAATATGATGAGCTTTAAGTAAAAGAAAAACACAGTATTTGTATTGTTTTTTTTTAATGAAATAAAATTTTACTTTTATAAAGATTATTGTTTTTTATTTAATCCCAACAATTAACCAGGTTGGGATTTTTTCAAATAAATATAGGGTAGAAAGATAATTAACTGTTTTATATATAAACCAATAAACTTAAACCACTCCCAATGTTAAAGAGAATCGTAGAAAAATATCGTCTAGAAATTGTTTTGTTTGTTTTTTATTCGATTGTTACTGTTACTTTTATTAAGTTATTTTTATTTTAAAGTATTTCATACCAGGGTATTAGTTTTAATAGAAAGTGATTGTTTTCTATTGGTTGTAAATCTCTATATTTTCAGTAGTTAAATTCCTTTCGACTACTAATTATATATTTTCTTTTCTTAAGCTTTAAGCAAAGTATTTGTAGTACGATAATATTTAATACAGATCTAATCTGTAATGCAATTTAATAACAGGTTTTTAAATTTTTTTGAAAAAAATAATGATTTGCCAGTAACATATAGATCGTAAATGACATATACTTATAACGATGGTATCACATAAGGAGATATTCTAGTTATAATTTAAAAAAAGAATATGCTTATTAAGGTCTTTGGAAGTGCTGTTTTCGGCGTTGAGGCTACGACAATAACTGTAGAAGTTAATATAGATAAAGGGATTGGATATCATTTAGTAGGATTGCCTGACAATGCTATTAAAGAAAGTAGTTTTCGAATAGCAGCTGCACTACAGAATAATAATTATAAACTTCCTGGTAAGAAGATTACCATTAATATGGCTCCCGCAGATCTTAGAAAAGAGGGATCAGCATATGACCTAACATTGGCTTTAGGAATATTGGCGGCTAGTTCTCAAATTAAGGGAGAACAAATTTCTGATTATTTAATAATGGGAGAATTATCATTAGACGGAAGCCTTCAACCCATAAAGGGAGCTTTGCCCATTGCCATTAAAGCTAGAGAAGAAGGGTTTAAAGGATTTATTTTACCTACTCAAAATGCAAAAGAAGCTGCAATAGTGGATAATCTGGAAGTTTATGGTGTAACAAATATTAAAGAAGTTATAGATTTTTTCGATGGAAAAGGAACTTTGAATCAAACCGTTGTGGATACTAGAGAAGAATTTTATAAAGAACTAGATAATCCAGAGTTTGATTTTGCGGATGTAAAAGGGCAAGAAAGTATAAAAAGATGCATGGAGATTGCTGCTGCAGGTGGTCATAATATTATTTTAGTTGGACCTCCAGGTAGTGGAAAAACAATGTTGAGTAAGAGGTTACCAAGCATATTACCTCCAATGTCTCTTCAAGAAGCATTAGAAACCACGAAAATTCATAGTGTTGTTGGAAGAATAAAAGATAATGTTGGATTAATGGCGCAACGTCCTTTTCGCAGCCCTCATCACACAATATCTAATGTTGCTTTAGTTGGTGGAGGTAGTTATCCACAACCTGGTGAGATTTCTTTGTCACATAATGGCGTCTTGTTTTTGGATGAACTTCCTGAATTTAAACGAGAAGTCTTAGAAGTTATGCGTCAACCATTAGAGGATAGAGAAGTAACAATTTCTAGAGCTAAGTTTACCGTAACTTACCCATCGAGTTTTATGTTGGTAGCAAGTATGAATCCAAGCCCTGGTGGGTATTTTAATGATCCCGATGCGCCAGTAACTTCTTCTCCTGCAGAAATGCAAAGGTACCTTAGTAAAATATCTGGACCTTTATTGGATCGAATTGATATTCATATCGAAGTTACTCCGGTTCCTTTTGATAAACTAAGTGAAGAAAGAAGAGGTGAGAGTAGTGTTATGATAAGACAACGTGTTATTAAAGCTAGGGATATACAAACAAAAAGGTTTCTAGATTTAAAAAATATTCATTATAACGCCCAGATGGGTGTGAGACAATTAAGAGTTTATTGTCAATTAGATGATGCTTCAAAAGAATTATTAAAAACCGCTATGGAAAGATTAAACCTTTCGGCTAGAGCGTATGATAGAATTTTAAAGGTTTCTAGAACTATCGCAGATTTAGAAGGTTCTCAATCAATTAATGGAGATCATATTTCTGAAGCAATACAGTATCGAAGTTTAGATCGTGATGGATGGTTGGGTTAAATTTTATTGAATAGGCAGAAGTTTTTTACATTATAAGTAGGGTAATTTTTGCTAAAACTGTTGTAACTAGACAAGACTTTTTTTTTGAATTAAATAATTCTATATATTTTAAAACATTTATTAATCTTTTGCACAAATTATGAAAAATTTTTATCTCTTTTTCGCTCTGCTTTTTTTCGGAATAATCAACGCTCAATACAATCAAGAAGCTCCTTGGATGAGGGATTTCCAACAAAGTAAGACCAACAAGGAATTAAGACCAACTTTTCAAGAAATTCAACAAGCTTTTAATGAATATTGGGAAACAAGAGACCCTAGTAAGAAGGGTAGTGGATATAAACCATTTAAAAGATGGGAATATATATGGGAAGATATAGTAGATGGAGAAGGATATTTACCAACATCTGAAGATAAATGGATTGCTTGGGAACACAAAAAAGAAATAGAAAACAAACTAGTATCTACTGATTTAAGTAACTGGGAAGCTATAGGACCTTTTACGCATACAAATACGGGTTCTTGGTCTTCTGGTCAAGCTCGAATTAATGCAATAACTGTGGATCCTAATAACGAAAATATTTGGTATGTAGGAACTCCCGCCGGAGGTTTATGGAAATCTGTTAATGCTGGAAATGCTTGGGTTCCTCTAACAGATAATTTACCCCAAATAGGGGTTTCAGGAATTGCTATAGACTATTCTAATTCAGATATTATTTATATTTCTACAGGAGACGATGATGGAAATGATACTTTAAGTGCAGGAGTTTTTAAATCTACAGATGGCGGACAAACATGGAATGCTACTGGATTAGCACCAGATAATACACCATTATCAATGAATGAAATTTATATTCACCCAACTAATTCTAATGTATTATGGGTAGCCACTAATACTGGGGTTTTTAAATCAATAGATGCAGGTGTAACTTGGAATGTTACATTACCAGGAAATATAAAAGATATTAAGCTAAAACCAGGTAATCCAGATGTTTTATATGCAGTTACACCTAGTGAGTTTTATAAATCTACTAATGGAGGAGATTCTTTTAATATTATTACTAATGGAACTCCAACAGGTAGCGGTAGAATGGTTATAGAGATCACACCTGCTAATGATGAATATGTTTACATATTAAGTGTTAATGCTGATGAGTCTTTTCAAGGAGTATATCGTTCTGAAAATAGTGGGGATTCTTTCTTAGAAAAAAACACTACTACCGATGTTATAGAAAGTCAACAAGCATTTTATGATTTAGCCTTAGGTGTTTCTCAAACAAATGCAGATGAAATATTTGTAGGTTGTTTAAATGTTTGGAAATCGAATGACGGTGGTTCTTCCTTTTCTAAGCTGAATGAATGGTTTCGTCCAGGTGATCCATCTTATACTCATGCGGATATTCATATGATTAGGTCTTTTGGAGGAACCGTATTTGTTTGCTCTGATGGAGGGATCTATTCTTCAATAAATGGAGGGAATAACTTTACAGATCATACAGGAGGTATTCAAGCAAGTCAATTTTATAAAGTAGCTATTTCTCAGAATGATCCGAATAAAATGATTGGAGGGCTTCAAGATAATGGAGGACATGCATACAATAATGGAAATGGTAATTGGCTAAATTATTATGGAGCGGATGGCATGGATACTGCTATAGATCCAACCAATGATGATAAGTATTATGGTTTTATCCAAAACGGAGGTGGTTTATATATGTCTTCTAATGCAGGAAGTAGTAGTTCGGGAAGTGTAAATCAGCCTTCAGAATCTAATGGAAATTGGGTAACCCCTTTAGCTATGAATAATAATGGAGAGTTATTTGCGGGTTATGATAACCTATACAGGCTAAATGCTACAGAGGACGGATGGGTGCAACTAGCAAGTTTAGGAAGTTCTGCGGATCAAATGGAAATTGCACCTTCCGATAATACAATTATGTATATAGCTGTTGGAAGTATACTTAAAAAAACTGAAGATTCTGGAACAACAGTTACAGATGTATTTACTTTTGGAAGTAATATCAGAGGAATTGCAATTCATAATTCAAATCCTAATATTGTATGGATTACTACAGCTTCTGGAGTACAAAAATCGATAGATGGAGGTGTCAATTTTGATAATATTTCCTCAAATTTACCTGTAACCGATAGATATTTTTTCATAAATGATATAGTACATCAGGCGGGAGAATCTCAAGACGCTATTTATCTAGCTACTAGTATTGGAGTGTTTAGAAGTGTTACTAATGGTTCTTGGACTCCTTTTATGAATAACCTTCCTACGACCATAGTTAATGATTTAGAAATAAATATTGCCGATAATTCTATTACAGCCGCAACTTATGGAAGAGGGATATGGAGATCATCACTTCCTAGCTGCTTGACAATTACTGCGGAGCAAGAACTTTCTGTAGATAATGGAGTTTTTGAACAAGGATCAACTCAGGGATTATGTACAGGACAATCAATTGCACTGAATTTAGAAGTGTTAACAGGTGATAATCCTACTTTTAGTTGGGTAGGTCCAAATGGCTATACAAGTACAGCTTCTACTATTACATTTAATGATTTATCCTTAAATGAAGCGGGAGAATATATTGTAACAATTAACTCAGTAAATACCTGTGGGACTATAGATTATTCATTTACATTGGATATTGAAGAAGCATTAGAACCGATAGCATCAGATGTGAATGTTTGTGCAGACGATACAGCTGTGCTTACAGCATCAGGAAGTTCAGATTTTAAATGGTATACTTCCGCTTCAGGAGGAACTGAAATTGCTACAGGTAGTTCATTTACAACTCCACCGATTGCAGCACCTACTATGTATTATGTATCTGGGGTTTCTGGTAAAATTGTTACTGAACAAACTATGTCTCCTGGAATAAATACAGCTACCGATTATACGAATTCTCCAGGAATCATTTTTAACACTTCGGACGATGTAATCATAGAATCTTTTACAGTATCTGCTATGCAAGCAGGAGAAAGAACTATCCAAGTGGCAAATAGCTCTGGTGATTTGATAGCATCAGCCACAGTTGATATTCCAGAAGGGGAATCACTAGTAACGGTAAATCTTAATGTGCCTAAAGGAGAGAATAATGTGATATCTGTTTCTAGTGATTTAGTATTGCTTAGAAGGACTCCAGCAGGAAATGGAGTAAATTATCCATATACATCTCCTTCTAATATTATTTCGATCGTAGGAAACTCGTTCAATGCATTAGATTTTTATTACTTTTTTTACGAATGGAACTTTACTTCAAAGGGAGGAAGATGTGAATCCATAAGGACACCTATAAATGTTAATATAGCAACTGATACTCCAGATTTATCAGATGGAGATACTGAGTATAGTATTGACGGAGGAACGTCTATATCATTTAGCGATGGAGAAACTATTGAAATTTTAGAAGATTTAAATATAGTATTGACAATACCAGCTTCTCCTTTTAATGCTTCTGTAGTTTGGACAGCTCCAGGAGGTCAAGCGTATAATACGGATAGTATTAGTTTTGATAATATAGTACTTAATGGTGATGAAGATGGAGATTGGACAGTAGAAGTTACTTTTGGAGCAAATTGTGGAGTAACACAACAAGTAATTAATTTTACATTGGATGTTGAGCCCGCTACACTTAATGTTGAAGATTTTACTTTTGATACAATAAGAATTCATCCAAATCCTACACAAAATAAGTTGTATATTGATAATGCTGTAGATTTTATTGATCCAAGGATTACAATTTTTGATATAAGAGGAAGAAGATTAAACAGTCCACTTGATATACAGAAAATAACATCTAAGCAGATTGAATTAAATACTTCATCCATATCACCTGGAGCTTATTTCATAATAATCGAAAACGATCAAAGAAGGTTAGTTAAGAAGATGGTTAAAGAATAGTTCGAAAAACCAATAATAACTTAATTAAAATTTATTAATGTAAATTAATAAGGCTTTATATGTTTGGTGTTATAACGAATGTATAAAGCCTTATTATTGAAATTTAATATAAGAAAGAAAAGAGACTAATCTTATATGTATAAAAAATAATGAGGTATCATCATTGTAATACTATTTGATAATGAAATTAAATAAATCTTAAAATTTTGATACTTATATGAACTTTTTTGAATAAAAAAGAGTCTTTTTAACTTTTTTTTAATAATACATCAATGTAAATACTCAATTCGTTAAACTATTTTTAAACCTTAATCAAAAAAATAAAACATGAAAACTCGAATATCTAGGGCGCTTCTTGTAGCATTATCCTTTTTATTTGTTTCCGTAATTTCTTGTAAAAAAGAAACAACAGAAACACTACCAGAAAAAGAGGAAGTTGGTAAATTATCAATCGATTTTGAAAAGTATGAATTAGAAAATGGCCTTCAGGTTGTTTTACATCAAGATAAATCTGATCCGATTGTTTCTGTAGCAATACAGTATGGTGTAGGATCTAATCGCGAAAAAACAGGAAGAACAGGGTTTGCTCATTTATTCGAGCATATGTTATTCCAAGAATCAGAAAACGTACCTCAGGATCAGTTTTTCAAAAAGATTCAGGATGTAGGAGGAACTCTTAATGGAGGTACTTGGCAAGATGGAACTATATATTACGAAGTGGTTCCTAAAAATGCAATGGAAACAGTAATGTGGTTAGAATCAGATAGAATGGGATTCTTAATTAATACAGTTACCGAAAGCGCATTTAATAATCAACAAGAAGTTGTCCAAAACGAAAAGAGACAGCGAGTTGATAATAATCCTTATGGTCATACAAGTTGGGTAATTGATAAAAATATTTTCCCAGAAGGACATCCTTATAATTGGCAAGTGATAGGGGAGTTAGTAGATCTTCAGAATGCAACGGTAGAAGATGTAAAGGAGTTTTATGATAAGTATTATGGACCAAATAATGCTACACTGGTATTAGCAGGTGATTTTGAAACAGCAGATGCTAAGGCAATGATTGAAAAGTATTTTGGTGAAATCAAAAAAAGACAACCAGTAGAAAAGCTAAAAGTTCAGAATGTAACTTTATCCGAGACAAAGAGGTTTATGCATGAAGATAATTTTGCTACAACTGCTCAACTTAATATGGTATGGCCAACTGTAGAACAATATACGGATGATGCATATGCCTTAGATTTTTTAGGAGAATTGTTGTCCGAAGGAAAAAAAGCCCCATTGTATAAGGTGTTAGTTAAAGAAAAGGAATTGACATCGGATACAAATGCTTGGAACCGTTCTATGGAAATAGCCGGTAAATTTAGAGTTAATGTTACCGCTAATGAAGGAAAAAGCTTAGCAGATATCGAAGCTGGAGTTTTTGAAGCATTTAAGAAATTTGAAGAAGAAGGAATCACAGATACGGATATTGAAAGAATAAAAGCCGGTCTAGAGACTCAATTTTATAATGGAATAAGTAGTGTTTTAGGAAAATCTTTTCAGTTAGCACAGTATAATGTATTTGCAGAAGATCCTGGATTTATTACCCAAGATATAGAAAATATCAAAGCGGTTACCAAAGAAGATGTATTGAGAGTATATAATAAGTACATTAAAGGAAAACCTTATGTTATTACTAGCTTTGTTCCTAAAGGGAAAGTTGATTTAGCAGCCAATGATTCTGAAAAAGCTGCTGTTGTAGAAGAAGAAATCAAAGAGAATGTAGAAAAAGCAGTAGCAGAAACAAAAGAAGAAATAGAAAAGACGCCATCTGCTTTCGATAGATCTGTAGCTCCTAAAGAAGGAGAATCTCCTAAGCTTAATATTCCATCTTCTTGGAATACAACATTAGCTAATGGAATGAAAGTATACGGAATGGAACAAAATGAACTCCCATTGGTCAATTTTAGTTTAGTAATTTCTGGAGGTCATTTATTAGATTCTTTTGATAAGGTTGGAGTTGCAAATCTTATGACCGATATAATGATGGAAGGAACAGCAACTAAAACTCCAGAGCAGTTAGAAGAAGAAATAGAATTGTTAGGAGCTTCAATTAATATGTATACTACAAGAGAGGCTATAATTATTAGTGGGAATACATTGGCGCGTAATCTAGATAAAACGATAAACCTTGTAGAAGAAATTTTATTACAACCTAGATGGGATGAGGAAGAATTCGCAAGAATTAAGACCAAAACTATTAATGGGATAAAAAGATCTGCTGCTAATCCTAATGTAGTTGCGAGAAATGTATATAATAAGGTATTGTATGGAGATAAACACATGTTTGCATATCCTACTAGTGGAACAGTAGCGTCAGTAGAATCTATAACTATAGATGACCTAAAGCAATTTTATGCAAATAATTTTTCTCCATCCGTTAGTAAATTTCAAATAGTTGGTGATTTAAATAAGGATATGGCTATAGCTTCTCTTAAAAATTTAGAGAGTAAATGGGCAAGCAAAGAAGTTACTATTCCTGAGTACGAAATTGTAAATAATAGAGATAAAGCATCTTTATACTTTGTAGATATTCCTAATGCAAAACAATCGGTTATTAATATTGGGTATTTGTCTATGGCTCGTACGGATGAAGATTATTTTCCAGCTACAGTAATGAATTATAAATTAGGAGGATCATTTTCCGGGAACGTAAACCTAATTCTTAGAGAAGAAAAAGGATACACCTATGGCGCTAGATCAGGGTTTAGTGGAAGTAAAATCCCAGGAACATTTACAGCTTCTTCAAGTGTACGTACCAATACCACTTTTGAATCTGTAAAAATATTTAAAGATGAGATCGAAAAATATAAAAACGGTATTTCTGAAGAAGATTTAACATTTACTAAAAATGCTTTAATTAAATCAAATGCACGTAAATTCGAAACTCAATTTGCGTTATTAGGAATATTGCAAGAAATGGGAAGATATGACCTTCCGGCTGATTATATAGCTAAAGAAGAGTCAATTATTGAAGGAATGACTCTAGAACAGCATAAAGCACTAGCTAACAAATATCTGGATGAGTCTAAAATGGCTTATTTAGTTATTGGAGATGCTGCAACTCAGTTTGAACAATTTAAAAATGCTGGTTTTGACGAAGTTGTAATGTTAGATAAAGATGCTAATGAAGTTAAATTATCTGATGTAAAGATGTAATTATTATATCAGTATACAATAGTTAAGATAAAGGAGAACTTTCACGTTCTCCTTTATTTTTTTATTGGCTATTGTGTTTGATTTTTATTTTTTGCACTAATCGACAAATGTATTTTTTAAACTCCATATTTCTTATACCATAGCCATCTAATCCAATTAATTCAACATTTCTTGAGTCCCTTGATTTTAAAGAAATATAAAATAGAGAATATCCATCCCTTTTGAACCAGATTTCATTTTCTTTTCTTAATATTTCATAGGTACTACATTCTTCAGAAAAAGGTGATTCCTTTATTAAAGAGTAGTTTTCATAATTTATACATTCATAATGTTGCTCAATTTTTGCCCAATAAAATTGATAGTACATTACCAGAATAAGAGTAAATGTTATAAGTAAGATAATTGCGAACATGACATTGTACGGTTTAAAAGAAATTTTAATAATTTCCGATGGATTGATTTACAGAAAAGAAGTTTAAATCTTTTGATTTATCATCTAAAATTAATTCTCGCTTTTCTATATCATCTTCGAATGTTATTATTTTTTTTAATTCTCCTAATTCATTATATGTTTTCCAAGTACCTTGTCTCTTACCTTTGATAAAAACTCCCTCAATTTTTGTTTTTCCATTAGAATAAAACGCTTTCCAGATTCCATTTTCATCACCGTTATCGTAGCTTTCGACAAATATTAATTTTCCTTTTTGGTCATAGATTTTCCATTGACCATGAGTTTTATCATTATTAAATTCCCCTTCTTTTTTTAATTGGCCATTAACATAAAATAACTTCCATGCTCCATGTAATTTGTTATTACTTGTTTCCCTAATTTCTTTTATAGAACCATTACTATAATAAAAGGTTTTACTATTGTTTTTTTGTTCTATTGTAGTATTTGATATACTATTAGTAGAGTTTTCACTTACTAAAGATAATGACTGCTGTGCTTTGAGTTTAGGAAGAAATATTAAACTGATAGAGAATATTGTTTTAAGAAGTGTGCTTTTCATAATAAAAGTGCTTTTCGTTTTGATCAATACAAAGATTTATAATAATAGGATCTTTTTTTACACCTCTTTAAGTGAAAATGCATTCACGGTTTTCAGGGAATAGAACTCTTGTTTTGTGCGTTATTTTGTTTATGATATAATAGTAATAAATAGTATTATAGAACAGTAATTTTTAGGGACATTTACCCCTATATAGAATAGTTATTTTCCTTTGCAGATTCCGTGTTTTAGCTATGTTGATTAATCGATCTAAAGCATAATTTTATAACATCTTAATCGAACAGATATTCCCCTTTTAATGGTTAAGGATACACTACCCCATTTTTAATTAGAACGCCCTATTTCTTAGATTTTTGAAGATGTAAATCATCTTTTTGAATTCAATTTTTGATAAAAAAGAAACTGATTTATAAAAACAGTTAATTCTATAATTATAAGAATATGATATTCGAAGTACTACAAATTATTACAGAAGAAGTCAATAATTTTTTCAATATAGAGATCGAAGAAAAACCAGTCTCATTAGATAACATAGCTTTTATAGAATCAGAAACTAATGATAATCAAAATACTAGTAATAATGTAGTACTATCATTATTACATACTGAAGAGGAAGCTACATTAAAAAATATACTGAATCACCAAATAGAAGGAACTAAGGTTGTGTATAAAAACAATAAAGTTCACCTGAATCTATATATAATGTTCTCTACTAATAGAAGTGATTATACAGAGTCTCTAAAAAGTTTGTCAAAAATTATCGAGTTTTTTCAATCAAAAAGAATTTTTACTCAAAGCAATACCATTTTTGATAGAGAAGTAGATGGAATGGATAAAATTAAAGATTTCAGGTTTACAGTAGAACTCTTTAGTCCATCCTTCGAAGAGATGAATTTTATATGGGGAACACTGGGAGGAAAACAATATCCTTCAGTAATATATAAAGTAAGTGTTTTAGAAATCGAAAGAGATGTTACCCAATCAGAAGGAAGTTTAATTACCGAAATAAACGGAAGCTTAAATCATAAGTAAATGGCATTTAGAACACTATATAAAACATTATTTAATATAGAGATACATCACTCTTATTTTCTGGATGACGGATTATCACCTTATATATCCATGAATGATGATGAAAAAAGAATTCAACTTAAAAAATATAATTTTTTGGATTACATCAATGTGATTCCTACCTACGCTACTCAGGCGATTTTAGGAAATCATAAGTTAGTCTTGAGAAAAGGTCTGGATGGTTTCAGGGTGTTGAGCAGTGTTATTGAAGAAAACGATAGGTTTAAATCACTTAGATTTTTAGAAAATGATCTGAAGCTTACTTTTTTAGTATATGTCAAAGATTACTTATTTGATAATTATACTGAGCTTTCAAAAGCAGATAATAGACTTTACTACTTTTCTAATAGTAAACCAATCACAGAGGCGGATCCCTATTCATATATTCCTCTAGGTTCATCAAATGATCTTATTACTGATGAATTTTTATTGACAGAAGAAAGTACCCGACAATTATGGTTCGACCTTGAACAGGATAATATCAGAGCAGAAATAAAGAAGCGATTAGATCTGATTGCAGAACTTGAGAATGATGATGTTTTAACAGATGAAGGAAAACAGATAATAGATCAATCCGTTCAAAAAGATCGAGGTAAAGGGTTATTAGGAATTATTGAGTTACAAATGATAGGTGATAATAATATGGATATCATTGAGATTGATAACACAGACCCTAATGATATCAAAAGTTTTTTATTAGATCCTACTCCAACATACAAGCTGCATTTCGAAAATAGAAAGACTATCTGGAAGTATATCAAAAAATCTGATGAGAACGAGTTGGAAACTTCTTCGGTAAAACCCTTAACCAGAAATGGTTTCATAGAAATTGATCCGGATACTGATTTCACTGGGCCATTGCCGGTGGATATAGATAAATACATTTTTCCAAACCCTACGGCTAATATCGTAAAACAAACAACAGACGTAAACACAAATATAACAACAACATATTCTGAAATTTTTATTTAAAAAACAATTAAAATTATGGCAACTACGTACAAAACACCAGGGGTCTATATCGAGGAGATTGTAAAATTTCCTCCTTCGGTAGCCCAAGTAGAAACGGCAATACCAGCTTTTATTGGATATACAGAGAAAGCTACTAATAAAATCAAAGGAGATTTAAAAGACATTCCAACTCGAATCACCTCTATGCTGGACTATGAAACGTTTTTTGGTTTTGCAAAACCAGAAACAACTATCAATGTTACGATCACTGATGAGGTAGTAAATGGAGTGATAGAAAGTTCTATAGTGGTGGATCAACCGACTAGCAAACAACCTTTTTTGATGTATTATTCTATGCAAATGTATTTTGCTAATGGAGGAGGACCATGTTACATAGTTTCTGTTGGGAGATATGGAGAAGATAAGTATTTAGATACAGATGATTCTCAAGTAATGGGGATCAATAATGAACAATCTTTAAAAGCCGGCTTAGACGAATTAAGAAAGGTTGATGAGCCTACATTAATTCTCTTTCCTGATTTAACTCGTGTTTCATCAATAAACAAGACTGCTTTTTATGGTTTGTATAACGATGCATTAACTCAGTGTAAAGATTTACAAGATAGGTTTACTATTATAGATCCTTTAAACTATGATGGGACAAGTCCTACAGATACTAACATTGATGATTTAAGAGATGAAATTAGTTCGGATAAGGATCAAATAAAATATGGAGCGGCTTACTATCCATTTTTAGAAACTATTTTGGATTATAAGATTGATGAGGATAAAATAACTATCAAACATTTTAATGAAAATGATCCGCAGGCTCAGGTAGTCATTACAGAAAATTTGGCAAATATTGATATTGCTGCTTCGGTAGAAGAAATTGTAAATGAAACAGGAAGTTTTGGTACTACTTTCGAAGGTAGTTTAGTTACAGCTCTTGAATTTCTTTATGATGCTACTGATGGGTTTAATTTAGGTGCTGCTGACGATGCAGATAAAGATTATTCTGCTCCAAGGCCACTAACCTTATACAATAACTTAAAAACGTTACTATCTCATTTAGAGAGTTTGATTCAGCTTAAGTCGGATACAGATATAGAAGCAAATGCAGCGATATCTGCCTTATCAGATGAGGTTCCTGCATTAAATGCTGATATAACCGCTATTGAATCGGCATTGGCAAATTTTGACAACCTTTTTGTAAATGATGATACCATAGAACCAGTTTATAAAGCTTTAAAGAAATTAAATGATAATCTTAAAAAGAATATAGATGAAGCGAACGAAACTAAAATCCAAAATCTAATTGATAGTAATACATCAAATGTTTTAGATGAAATAGAAAAACTAATTACCGTGGCAGATGTATCAGCACCAGCGGATACAGATACTACATTATTTGATGCTATAGTTACCAATTGGGAAACATTAAGAGATGCTATTATTGATAATACTCCTGATGATGGAATACTAGAAGATATTAGTCAAGATACTAATAATGGTAAACTACACGGGAGAACATTATCATCGATTGAGCAATTAGATAACGCAACATACAATACAATTTTAACAGCGATTGGTAACCTTCCTATGGAATTACCACCTAGTAGTGCAATGGCAGGAGTTTATGCACGTGTAGATTCTGATCGAGGAGTATGGAAAGCACCTGCTAATGTAAGTCTTAATTATGTGATCAAACCTACAGTAAAAGTAACCAACGTACAACAAGATGGTTTAAATGTAGATACTACAGCAGGTAAATCGATCAATGCGATCAGAACCTTTACCGGAAAAGGAACTTTGGTTTGGGGAGCAAGAACATTGGCAGGAAACGATAAAGAATGGAGGTATGTGCCAGTAAGAAGGTTCTTTAATATGGCAGAAGAATCTATCAAAAAGGCTACAGAACAATTTGTTTTCGAACCAAATGATATGAATACCTGGGTTCGAGTAAAAGCGATGATCAATAACTTCTTAACACTACAATGGAGAGCAGGAGCATTGGCAGGACCAACACCTGATAAAGCTTTTTACGTAAACGTTGGGCTTGGAGAAACTATGACTGCAAATGATATCCTTGATGGAAATATGATTATCGAAATAGGTATGGCAGTAGTACGTCCAGCAGAATTTATCATTCTAAAATTCTCCCATAAAATGCAAGAGGCATAATCTGGATATTAAATAGAAAATAACAATAAAAATAAACAATAAAACATATAGAAATCATGGCAGAATATCCATTACCAAAGTTTCATTTTAAAGTAACAATTGGCGGTGATACCGAATTAAATTGTACAGAAGTATCAGGATTAGATTTTGAAACCGAAGTTATAGAATACAGAGGTGGAGCAGACAATGATTATTTTAAGAAGAAACAACCAGGAATGACCAAGTTTGCTAACATTTCCATTAAGAGAGGAACTTTTGCTTCTACAAAAGGTCAGTTCTACGATATGTGGAAGAAAAATGTATTTTTTCAGGAAGGAGAAGAACAATATAGGAGTGATCTTACTATCAGTTTACTGGATGAAAAACACGAACCTATTGTTACCTGGGAGGCATCGGATGCTTGGTTGTTAAAAATCCAATCTACAGATCTTAAAGCGGACGGTAACGAGATCGCAATAGAATCGGCAGAATTTGTAATCAACAGTCTTAAACTAGCTTCATAATGGCTACCTATTATCCACCCGTAGGGTTCCACTTCAGTGTAGAATTCACAGAATTATCAACCAGTGAAAAAGATCATCAGTTCCAGTCCGTATCAGGATTAACAGTTGATATCGAAACTGAAGAAATTACTGAGGGTGGAGAAAATAGATTCAAACATAAAATTCCGGTAAGAACTAAATATCCAAACCTGGTTCTTAAGCGAGGATTACTTGTAGATTCTAAGGTTGTAGACTGGTGTAAGAAAGCCGTTGAGAATTTTGATTTCGAACCCATTAATCTAATTGTCAAATTATTAAACGAAAAGCATGAGCCACTTCTATCTTGGAATATCGTTCATGCCTATCCGATAAAATGGTCAATTGCAGATTTTAATGCAGAAGAGAGTAAGGTGGTTATTGAAACCATTGAACTCGTGTATAACTATTATAATACCATAACCTAAAAATGGGAACCATAGAAATAAAAGAATTACACATTAAAATTAATGTAGATAATAATAAAAAAGAATCCGATAGTACAGCAGGTAAAAAAGCAGGAGGAGCTAATAAAGATATCATTATCGCAGAGTGTGTAGAACAAATTATGGAAATCATTGCTAAACAAACGGAAAGGTAATCATGAGTACTGGAGAATTAACAAAACTAAAAGTAGTAGCTTATAGTGACCCTCAGTTTAATAATGAGGTGGCAGACGGTGAATTTATTACTTTACTTAATCCAGAGAAGTATACTTTTAACTATAAGATTGAGCAAAACGAAGATCAAGCTTCAGGTACCAGTGATTTATCTCCGAGGTTCAATAAAAAACTTCCAGAAAATCTTGTATTAGAATTTCTTTTTGATCGTTCTGGAGTATTAGTTCATTATGGAGGTGACCCCAATAGTACGGAAGATAATAAAGTGTTAAAGGATGAAGGAGAAGGGATTATAGATGATATCGAAAAATTTAAAAAGGTAATACTCGATTATAACGGAGAAGAACATGAACCTAATTATGTGATGATCTCCTGGGGAGCATTACTTTTTAAAGGGAAACTTACTGAGATGAGTATCGAGTTTAAGCTATTTAAACCAGACGGTACACCAATTAGAGCAGTTGCAAAAGGTACATTCCAAGGGTTTGTAGAAGATGATTTACGCGTAGCAAGAGAAAATAATCAATCTCCAGATTTAACACATTTACGAATCGTAAAAGAAGGAGATACACTGCCACTAATGTCACATCGTATTTATGGAGATTCTAAATACTATCTAGAGGTGGCAAAAGTAAATCAGCTTACATCATTTAGAAAATTGGAAGTAGGAAAAGAAATTTTCTTTCCACCCATAGAAAAAATCTCGTAATCATGGCAGAAGGTAGCGTTATACAGACTTCAAAAAGTGCAGATTTAGTTACTACTAAAATACTGATAGGTGGTCAGGAATTATCTAAGAAGTATCAAGTAAAAACAATAATTGTAGAAAAAGAAGTCAATAGAATCTCAACCGCTAAGATCATTCTTATCGATGGAGAACCAGCAAAACAAGATTTTGAATTAAGTAATGAAGAACTTCTTATTCCCGGAGCAGAAATCGAAATCACAGCGGGATATCATTCTGACGAAGAATCAATATTCAAAGGGATTGTGATCAAACATAATATCAAAATCAAAACGAATGGTTCTTACTTGATTCTGGAATGTAAAGATGAAGCCGTAAAACTTACAATAGGTAGAAAAAGTAAATATTTCTATGAAAATAAAGATAGCGGTATTATCGAAGAGATTATCGATACTTACGGAATTGACAAAGAAGTAGAAGCTACAAATCATGAGCATAAAGAACTTGTGCAGTATAATATTTCGGATTGGGATTTTATAGTAAGTAGAGCACAAGCTAATGGTAAACTGTGTTTTGTAGATGAAGGAAAACTTACCATCAAAAAACCTGATTTTAGTGCGGAACCTACAGAGACAGTAACTTTTGGAACTACGATTCTGGATTTGGATGCAGAAATAGATGCAAGACATCAGATTGATAAAGTTACTTCTTATAGTTGGAACTATGCAGATCAGGAAATTGTAGAAGCAGAAGGAGCAGATCCAGGAGTAAGTCTAAACGGTAACCTAGCACCATCTGATTTGTCATCTGTGATAGCCTTAGAAAATCTAGAACTAAGACACGGAGGAACACTTTCTACTGCAGAATTACAGGACTGGAGTGATGCCAAATGGATGTTTCAACAATTGTCCAAAATAAGAGGAAGAGTAAAGTTTCAAGGAATTCCTGCAGCAAAGCCAGGAGTTATTTTGAATCTTCAAGGAGTTGGAGATCGGTTTAATGGGAAGATATATGTGACCGGAGTTAGTCATCAGATATCTGAAGGAAACTGGACTGTTGATGCGCAATTTGGTATAAACCCGAAATGGTTTTCTGAAACATATGAAATCAATGCAATGCCAGCATCAGGACTATTATCCGCAATCTGTGGACTTCAAGTTGGAATTGTAAGCCAGTTAGAAGAAGATCCTGATGGAGAAGATCGAATTCTAGTACAAATTCCTATCGTCAATAGCGAAGAGCAGGGAATATGGTGCCGTGTTGCTTCTTTGGATGCAGGAGAAAACAGAGGAGCTTTTTTTAGACCAGAAATAGAAGATGAAGTAATTGTTGGATTTATCAATGATGATCCTAATGATCCAGTAGTACTGGGGATGCTTCATAGTAGTGCTAAACCAGCTCCTATTACAGCAGCCGATGATAATCATGAGAAAGGTTTTATTACCAGAAGTGAAATGAAAATACTCTTTGATGATGATAAAAAATCAATAACCATTGAAACACCAGCAGGAAAAAAAATGGTATTAGACGAAGATGCAGGATCTATTGTAATTGAAGATGATAACTCTAATGTCATTACTATCGACGATTCAGGTATAGCTATAGAAAGTGCAAGCGATATCAATATGACAGCTTCAGGCGATGTAAATATAGAAGGGACTAATGTAAACATTACTGCTAGTGCACAATTTAAAGCAGAAGGATCTGCAGGAGTCGAAATGTCTTCAAGTGCAACAGCAACGCTTAAAGGTTCTTTAGTACAAATAAATTAGAATAAACCATTATAAAACATAATAAGATGCCACCAGCAGCAAGAATAACAGATATGCATGTATGTCCAATGGTAACAGGAGTTGTACCACATGTAGGAGGCCCAATACTTCCAGCAGGAGAACCAACAGTATTGATTGGAGGATTACCAGCAGCAAGAGTGGGTGATATGGCAACCTGTGTGGGACCACCAGATACTATAATTGTAGGCTCTGGAACAGTGATGATTGGTGGTATGCCTGCGGCTAGATTAGGAGATAGTACATCACATGGAGGAACTATAGTCTTAGGTCTATCAACAGTGATGATAGGTTAAAAATATTGAGTTAAGGCAAAAGGTTAGGAGAAATAAAAATAATATAAAAGGTTAATAAGAATAGCAATGGGTACAAATACATCTTTTTTAGGAACAGGTTGGGGTTTTCCTCCAGAGTTTAGTAAAAAGGGAAAAGGAAGAGTAGAAATGCTCTCAGATGAAGCAGATATCAAAAGCAGTCTAGAGATTCTATTGTCTACACGATTGGGCGAACGCATTATGGTACCTAATTATGGATGCAATCTGGATGAATTATTATTTAAACCCTTAAACCTGACTTTAAAAACTTTTGTCAAAGAGTTAATTAAAAATGCCATTCTGTATTATGAACCCAGAATTGATCTTGAAAAGATAAATATGGATCAGACAAATGAATTAGATGGAGAATTGTTGATCATTCTTGATTATAGAATTAGGGCAACTAATTCCAGAAGTAATCTGGTATTCCCTTTCTATAAAGAAGAAGGAACTAATATTTAAAAAATATAAAAAGAAGTATTAATGAGTAGCAATTGCGAACATAACGATTTATTGTTAATGCGAAACGGTACATCCCAAAGCCAACGTTTTATAGAAACTTTGGATCCCGGAAGTGTTAAGTTACATGATCTTACTACTGAGGATTGGATGCGATTTGCAATGCTGTTCTCAAGAAAAGTTAATTATTTTGATACGGAAACCAATACAGTTTCGGGAGATTGGAATGATTTTTTTATTAATGAAAATGAAATTAAGGCTTTTGTAGATAAACTAAAAAATCTTGAAGAATCTAATGAAGAAAACAATCTTCAAAAAAATATAGAACCACATCTAACACTTTTTGCAGCTTTTTTAAAACTGACTTCCTTTTCGCAAGACAGATTAAATGAACTTTCTAAAAAACATCTTGATTTTTATTACAAACAAGTATTAAAACTAGATAATAAAGCTCCCGTTGAAGATAAGGTACATATACTATTTGAACTAGCGAAAAAAGCAACCGAAGTAAAAATTGATGAAAGCACTGCATTAGATGGAGGAAAAGACAGTAACGGGCAAAAACGTATTTATAAAACTCAGAACGAAATTGTTGTTAACAAAGCAACCGTAGCTTCTCTAAGAAGTGTTTTTAATGAGAAGAGAATAGAAAAAGTAGGGGAGACGGAAATTATAGAACCTATTGGAATAAGAAATGCTTTCGTAGCGAATTCATTTGACGGATTGGGAGAAGGTTTTCCGGATGACGAGATTAGATGGTGGCCTTTTGGGTATCCAAAAGATACACCTGGAGCAACTCAGGATACAGGAGCATATCCGAACCTTCCATTTGCAAAGACAGGATTCGGTGTTTCCTCTTCGGTTTTATTACTCAAAGAAGGAAATCGAACTATTACTTTTACGATAAAACTAAGCAGTTTCGATGCTTCAAAACTAGACGTGATAGATCTTCCTGATTCGATTGCAGTATTATTTAGTGGAGAAAAGGAATGGATAGAAGGAGAAATTATTATTGAAGGTACAAACGCCTCCTCTATAACATCGGAAGAGTTAGTATTAGTAGTACAAATAGGTGAAGGAGCAGATCCGGTTGTGAATTATAATGAAGAAATACTTTTAGAGCCTTATCATACAATAGATCCTGTGGTAAGATTTGTGGTAAAAAATAAAGATATAAACACTGAAAATCTTCAAAATAAAGGAGGAATATTTCAAGAACTTTTTTCTAAAACTGTTGTAAATGATATCATTATCAATGTGTCTGTAGATTCTATACAGGATATTGTGGTAGAAAGCGACTTAGGAACGTTAGACCCTTCGAAACCATTTTACCCTTTTGGTCCGCAACCGGTAAAAGGAGGTAATTTTTTTATAGGAGTTCCCGAAGCATTAGATAAAAATTGGACAAAAGTTTCTGTTGACCTTTCTTGG
This sequence comes from Aquimarina sp. Aq107, assembly GCF_943733665.1. Classification (NCBI taxonomy): domain Bacteria; kingdom Pseudomonadati; phylum Bacteroidota; class Flavobacteriia; order Flavobacteriales; family Flavobacteriaceae; genus Aquimarina; species Aquimarina sp. Aq107. The sequence goes on from NZ_OX030782.1 coordinate 1,252,050, forward strand.
AAAGACAGACCTACAGATTTTGTAGAAAAATATCGTGCATACAAAGAGGAGTTTAGAGGTATACTAAGTAAGTCAAAATATACATTAACTGTAGATCCGAGTGGAGATGTTCTTGGAGAAGGAAGCTTAACTTCAATCGTAGGAGGAGAGGATTACTTTAAAGCTGCGGTACAAATATTGGAAAATGGAGAATGGAACCCTAAAGTAACAGATCATGAGTTGTTCAGTGGAGGAACTATTGAAATAACAAAAGATCTTGATACGAACACAGGTTCAAAAGATGAGGTAGATGGATTCTTTTTGCAAAAAAAACTTTCTAGAAAAGATGGTAAAATCATTTTCACAAAAGATGATAAAAAAGTACAAAGTAAACCAGCTCCAAAAGAGAGGTTTAGCGCTGCCGCAAAAAAAGGATTTATAAAACTAATTCTCAATGAATCTTTCTTGCATGAAATGTTTCCTCGGATTTTTTCTGTAGCATTATCAATTACGGATATATTTAATGCATCAAATCCGCCACTGATACCTAATGATCCTTATTCTCCACAGGTAGAGACCATACAGGTAGGATATGATGCTCAGGCAAGTATTGCTGCAAAGAATGTAAAACTTTTTCACGAACATCCATTTGGTATTTCAGAAGAAAGTAGCGAGTTAAAGCAAAACTCAGTTTTAGGATCTGCGGATGATATTACTATTAGATTACTTCCAGCATATAAAAATGGATCATTGTATATCGCTTTAGAAAATGCGGAAAATCTACAAAATGTTTCTTTACTGGTTCAGACCTTAGAGGGAAGTGAAAACCCTGAAACCACAAATGATTTTGCTGAAGGAGAAAAACTAAATTGGTCTATATTATGTAATAACGAATGGTTATCTCTTAATGATGATTATATAATCACTAATAATACAGATAACTTCTTAAAATCAGGAATTGTAAAATTTTCAATACCAAAACAAGCAACAAAAGATAACAACAAACTTCCATCTGGATTTCATTGGGTGAAAGTTGATAATCCAAGAGATTTTGATACCGTAAGCCAATTGATCGATATCAAAGCGCAAGCGGTATTAGCTCAGTTCGAAAATAATAATGAAGATCTAAGTCACTTGCAATATGGCATTCCAGGAGGAACTATATCTAAACTTGTAGAGCGTTTAGCGAATGTAAAAGGAGCGGCTCAAGAATATGGATCTTTTGAAGGAAAACCAAAAGAAACTGATCCAGAATTCTATAGAAGAATTAGTGAACGGTTAAGACATAAACAACGAGCAATCACTATTTGGGATTATGAACAACTCGTACTACAGGAGTTTCCTGATATCTATAAAGTAAACTGTTTAAATCATACGTCATTTACCTCTTTTTTATCTCCAGGAGATGTGACTCTGGTTGTAATTCCTAATACGATTAATCAAAACGTATATGATCCCTACAAGCCAAGAATTAGTAAAACTAAGAGGAATGATATTCAGAATTTCATAAATCAATTAAACACACTCCATGTCACGGCGCAGGTTATAAACCCTGTATATGAGGAAGTAAAGGTTATTTTGAAAGCGAAGTTTTATGAAGGAAAAGATGAAAATTTCTATAAAACACAATTAAAGAAAGATATAGCCAAACTATTAGCGCCTTGGGCTTTTGAAGAAACTACATCTATAGATTTTGGAACCACCTTACATGAGAGTTCGGTCATAGATTATATCGAAAAACTCGAATATGTAGATTATATCACAGATTTTGAATTAAAGCAGGAAGATGGTGTAAAAGAAAATGGAGAAAAGAAATTTAAAAAAGTAAAGAAAGTAGTGCCTTCAAGTGCAAAGGTCATACTTACCTCAGTAAAGTTTACAAGTCATTCTATAGGGGAAGTTACTCCAGAGCAAGAATGCAAGACAGTAGTATCTGTATAATAACAAGAAACAAATGAACGAGACGATATCCATACCAAAAAATGTAAGTACCAAAAATGATTTGGACTTCGAATATCTGAGACAGATCGGTATAGAATATATCGAAAAAATAGGTAGTAACTTATGGACTGATTATAATGTTCATGATCCGGGCGTGACCATCTTGGAGATGTTATCTTACGCAATAACAGATCTTTCTCAACGTATCGAAATGCCAATAGAAAACTTATTAGCATCTAAAGAAAATAATTTTGCTAAGATGCATGAGCAATTTCTTTCAGCAATAAATATTTTACCAACTAAACCAATTACAGCGATAGACTACAGAAATTTATTTATTCATGTGGAAGGTGTCAAAAACGCTTGGATTAAGGCACATGAACAATATATACATATTAATTGTGATGTACACCCAGCACAACTTTCTTATAACGTTTTTGATGAAGATCAATTGGTACCTGCTCCTTTTAAATTACAAGGACTTAATGATATCATCTTAGATCTCGAAGATGAAGTTGAAGATCCAGATATTATCATTAATAAGGTACGAGATATCTATCATCAGAATAGAAATCTTTGTGAAGATATAGTAGATGTAACACTGGTGCAAGAAGATCCGATAGCAATCTGCGCATATATTGATCTTAAACCAGGAGCTGATGAAGAATATGTGCTGGCATTGATTTATCAAGCTATAGATTTTTATTTTTCTCCGACGGTCAGTTTTTATTCTCTTCAGCAGATGTTCGATAGAGGATACACTACAGATCAGATTTTTGAAGGCCCTATTCCATTTAAGGGCGGCTGTGTAGATTTTGAAGATGTAAAAGGAGGGTTTATAGACAAACAAGAACTTATAGCAGCAGACCTTAGAAAGCAAGTAAGACTTTCAGATATGATTCAATTAATTATGAATATCGAAGGAGTAAATGTGATCAAGGATATTTCTATTGGTAATTGCGATGGAACACTCGGTTTAGAAGGTTCATGGAATATATGTATTAAAGATTGGCATAAACCCATTCGTTGCGACAAAAGTACGTTTAACTTCACTAAAGGTTTATTACCAATCGGTATTAATCAAAGTAAACTAGAGGAGTATGAAGAGCAACTAAAAGCAGAAGAAAAGGCAAAACAACTAAGTGTTGATATCGAAGATGTAGAAATGCCTCTGGGATCTTATCAAGCGCCAGAAAGTTATACAACTATTCAGAATGATTTTCCTGACACTTATGGCATCTCTACGATTGGACTTCCGGGTAATGCTAGTGTTTCTCGTAAAGCCAAAGCAGAACAACTAAAAGGGTATTTATTATTCTTTGATCAAATATTGGCAAACTATCTAAAGCAATTATCTAAAGTAAAGGATCTGTTATCTGTAGACGAGGATTTAAGAAAGCTGTATTTGGATAACACGGTACTTACAGCAGATGAAGAATTAAAAGTAAAACAAACTTTTTATACTCAGAAAGTAAACGATATAACTGACATTAAAAAGATACTAACAGATGCTCCAATATATGAGCAAGATCTTATAGAAACAATGAATAATGTCAAAGGACAATATACAGGTGATGAAGTTTTCTATAAAAGAAGAAATGAGTTTTTAGATCATTTAATAGGTCGGTTTGCAGAGCGGTTTTCGGATTATGTATTTATTATGAAAATACTATATGGAGATAATCAAAGTGCCAATGATGAAATTCTTAGAGCGAAGCTAAGTTTTTTACAAGACTATAAACAAATCAGTTGCGAGAGAGGATTAGGTTTTAATTATTGTAATCCCAAAACTACGGATACTGATAATGGTATCTGGGATACATTTAATATTTCTGGGTTTCAGAAAAGAGTATCACGTCTTTTAGGAGTCGTTGATTACAAAAGACGAGATCTAGTGACAGAGTTTTTAGAAGTCTATGAAGAAGCGGATGATGATGATGTAATAGAGTATCGTTGGAGAATAAAAAACGAAACACAAATATTATTATCATCTAGTAAACATTATCATAATTTATCCGATGCTTTCGAAGAATTATTCCTAGCATATCATCTAGCCAAGAATCCTGATAACTATGATCTCAAACTTACGGTAGATGGTACGAAAACCTATTTTAATCTTATCAATCCAAGAGTTACTGATCCAGATAGCGAAGATCGAATTATCGCAAGAAGAATCGCTTTTACAGATACAGAAGAAGAGTCAATAGAAGCAAGAGATGCATTAATTGAATTGATAAAAGAAATCAGCGCAGATGAAGGCATGTATGTGATTGAGCATATTTTGTTACGTCCAGACACCAATAATCTTAATCAATTTGATGCAGATCCACCAGAAATACTATTGCCAGATGCAGGACCAGAGGATTTTATGCCTACTTGTTTGGATTCTGATTGTAAAACATGTAGCCCTGTAGACCCTTATTCATACAGAGTGACAATTATATTGCCGGGTTGGACAGAAAGATTTGGTAATAAAGATTTCAGGACGTTTGCAGAGCAGTTAATTCGTGAGGAACTCCCAGCTCATGTACTAGCTAAAATTTGTTGGATAGGATATCCTAAAGGATTGATTTCTGATGAAGAAAATGAAATGCTCAACATACAAGAAAAATATAAAGCCTTTTTAGAACTATTGCATTGCGATCAGATTATTGATAGTAAATCGGCTATAGAAAATTACAGAAGTACAGTTAATGAATTAGTGGATTGTATGAATAATGTACATACCATTTATCACACAGGAAGATTACATGATTGTGATAATGATGATACAGAAGAAACGGGAAACAAAATAATATTAGGAAGAACGAATATTGGCAACCTTTAAAAAAGAAGAAACGTCATGGCAACAATAAAACTAGAAGAAATTACAACACAATATAGATCGTTTGTTCCTGATCAGGTGTTGACAGCAGAACAACTCAATACAATTATTGATTATTTTGAAGATCAAAATAGGTTAACACGAGTGTGTCTAAGTGGCGTCGGTATTGTGTGTGGACTGAATATGACATACACGGAGAACTCTTCCATCAGTGTGTCAGAGGGATGTGGAGTAACAACAGATGGAGACCTTGTCAAATATGAAGGAAAAACCTATACTCATTTTAAACTCTTTGAAGATAGAGATGCAGAGTATCCAAAATTTCAAGATAATGGGAACATTCTGGAGCTGTTTACGACAGAAGAATCAGAAGAGGTAGCAGCAGCAACATTAAATACATTAGAAAGTATTGCAAACAAAGTTGTGGTGCTGTACTTAGAAAATTACGCCAAAGAAGAAACGCCATGTACTTCTATAGATTGTGATACTCAAGGTAAGGAACAAGTTGCCAAGATTAGAATATTATTACTCAATAAAGCAGATGTCGAAGCTATGAATGTTACCGATGCTGTTTTTACAAAACATAATACTATAGAGGATTATTTAGAATTACCTAAAGTGTCGGTGAAAAGAGTAATACTCAATCAAAATAATACGACAAAGTATGTGAATCTTATCGCTAGCTATTTTCGCTCAATAAATGAAGCACCCTCTGCTTCATTTAGTTTAATAACAGGAGTCACAAGTTTATTTACAAATTTTAATAGGTTGTTGCAACTAGATCAGGCAGCTTCAAAATTGACAACAATAACAGACGGTTTCAAAAAAATCTTTAATTTTTCGATTAATAGAATTCCTTTAGATATTCAATATCGATATGACGTATTAAAAGATGTAGAAGAGACCTACGAAGAAATAAAAATACTGTTATACGACCTTAGAATGGTGTGTTGTCCTTTAGAAACATCATTCCCTAAGCATTTACTACTAGGAGAATTGGTAACAGATAAAGAATATTTGATTTGCCGACATGCATTTTATCCTTCTATAATTATTCCTAATAGCGATGAAAGACTAAAAGAAATTAGAAGTTTGATGGATCGTATATATTATATGGTAAGAGAATATGTGGTCAATTTTGAAGAGTTGATAAAGATCACGCCTTCAAAGGATTATATATTCGATTTAAGTGATAGATCGATACCATATTATTTTGAAACAACAAAAAATCTGATTAAATCGTGGGATCATAATAAATCTATTAAGTATCAGTATGAGAGTAATTTAGGGTATCAGTCTAAAAACTTGTCTACGAATGATGCAGTACAAAACCCGTTAGATTATTGCTTGAATAAATTTGACTTCTATCGAATAGAAGGACATTTAGGAAAGGATTATCGAGAGGCTCTCACGGCAATTAACGAGATTAAGGTAGACAAAGGTTTGGCTTTTGATGTTAAAGTATTGAGCATTGATGAGACACTGGAGGATATTGATATCACAGAATATAACTGTCATTTTGATGATCTTAATACAATCCTTTTAGCATTTTTAAAAGAACAAAAATGTTTATATCAAGATGTAGCTCAATTCTTTTCAGGATTTAGTGTCACCGAACCAGGTAAAAACAAATATTATGTTGTAGATGATTTTGGAAGAACAGTCACAACAGATATAAGAGAAGAACGGGAAGCAATATTAAAGAAAGATTCTAGAACAGTTAATGATCTTACTTCTCTAACGAATAGAATAACATCAGGAAATGGAGCGAATTTAGAATTAATCACTACGCAATCTATTTTATATCAACCAATTGAAATAATAGAAGAAAGTCTTTATAAAGATGAAGATGTAATTGGAGCAGTAATTAATGAAGCTATTTTAGAGAATCCAGATAGAGAAGCGGATACTTTAATTAGAGTAATAGAGGACAAAATCAGGGAGAATGATGCTATCAATGAATTAGATGAAGAAACAAGAATAGTTACCATTAGATTACCCTATGAATTATTAACCTATGCTAGAGCAACTACAAGATTAATACCTACTTCGATTTCAGAATTAAATTTTTCGAGGTTGGATAGATTCTCATCCTCAGTAAAAGAACTTTGTGAATTGGTAGATGACTATCAGAAAAGAATCAATACGATTCTATATAGAAATCAACAAAGCAGCTACGTTAGAAGAGGATTTGAGTCAAGGATAGAATTATTATTAAATCAGCTAACAGTTAATTGTTGTGCAGCAGAAAAAATTCAGGTATTACTTGATGACATTGAAAAGCGTAAACAAGAAATTTTAGCTCAAAAAACCTTAGCCAAGTTTGTAGAAAAACACCCGGGATTAGAACACAAAGCAGGAGTACAACCCGGCGGAACTTTTATTATGGTATATAAAGGAAAACCTAGTGAGACTACTATTGGTAGAGAGCAAGAAGATGAAGTAGAAAGAGAAATAGCCGCTTTTACTCAAAGAATGAATGCACTAAGAGGAGAAGCATCGGTAGATTTAGAACTAGAAAAACAACTTAAAGGATTATTAAGTAGAGAAGAGTCATTATTAGCGTCCAGTGATATTAATTTACCACAAGGAACTGTATTAGCAGATTTTGCATTGCCATATATGTGCTGTTCTGATTGTGCTCCAGTTAATTTTATTATTCCTGCACAAAAAGTATCTCTTAGATTACCGGTTGCTTTTGTATGTCTTGATGATACGACACAGCCTATACTTTTTGAAGTGATTCCAGAAGATGGAGAAGTAAAAGCAAATGTCGAAGCACCATTGAATGGAGGAGTTCGACTGAATGAAGATAATAGATATGTTTTTGATCCACAATTGGTAAGTCCAGCATTACGTGGAACAGAAATTACGTTTACCGTAAATGATCAATTTACAGATGCGAAAATAACTGTGTATGAGAAACCTGTTTTCGATTTTGAGGTAGATGGAATCGTCTATGATTTTGAGAAAGGTGTAGCGCAGGTAACTTTTGGTGTTACAGGAGAAGACTTGCCGGACGATGTGAGTTTCGAATGGAATTTTGGAGATAATACACCTAATATTGTAACTACCCAAGATGCTATCATACATACCTACGAATTAGCTGCTATTGACGGTAATATGGTCGAGGTATCTTTAACGGCTTCAAATGGTCCTTGTGAGCCCGCAATTACGAAAGAAATAGAGTTTGAAGAACAAGAAATATTTATAGGTTTTGAAGAAGGGAATGTATGTTTGGGTAGAGAAGTGGTAACGGTAAACTTCACAGTAACTCCAGCGAATGGTGATGTAACAACAGAAGTTACAGGAATAATGATTATTGAGAATAATCGCATAGAGATTGATCCAACTACTTTTGAAAGTTATGATGAACCTGTTGTTTTTAGTGTGAATGGTCAACCATATCCAGTTGATGAAACTTCATTAGTAGTTTGGAAAAAACCTTCATTCGGAATAACATTTTCGCCTAACCCAATAGAAATTCCGGAAGGAGTTGACGAGGTTGAAGTTACATTTACGTTAGAAAATTTAAATGACTTTAATCAGGATTTATTTGATTACCGTTGGATCTTCAATGGAGATGAAAATGATGATAATCTTTCAGGGTTAAGTGTTACACAGACTTTTACCGGTCTAGGCGGGACCGATACAAATCCAATAATAAATGTAGAATTAAGAGTGTCAGGAGATGGAGATCCTTGTGGACCAGATAGTGTAGACCTGGAAATACCAATAACTATAATCCCTCCTATAGAAATACACTTGCCAAATGACGATTTCTGTATCAATGACGGTCGACCACAAGTATTTATAATAACACCAGAAGGAGCGGATCCTACTATCGTTGGTAATGGTGTAGCTCGAAGAAATGGTAGATTCGAATTTACTCCGTCCAATAGTAATTTGGGGAATGTTTCATTTACAGTAGATGGAGAACCTTCGGATTATAATGTAACTGTTCATAGAATACCCGAAACTTTAATATTCTATACAGGTAATCGTAGCGAATTTATAATTGGAGCGCAAAGAAATCTAGATGAAAATTGGGTTTTTGAATGGAAAGATATTCAACTGTTAGATAATACAGGAAAAGAGATTGATCCTTCTTTCATACAAGTAACTAATAATATTATTAGATGTGTTGGAGAGAATCTCAATTTTGATAGCGGATCGGTTAATCTTGTTGTTAATAGATTTATTGGTGAAGAATTATCCTGCGATAGTGAATTTTCAGAAGAGATTGTATTAGATGAAATTCCTTGCGAAACCCGTCAATTTGGTTTTGTAAATTATATTTACGAAGCATTAATAAACCTTGCCACTAACGATGGAGCACTTAATACAGATAATGAGGTTCTTAAAAAATTAGTTACACTCGTACTAGAAGAATATAGATTCTTCTCTGATATAGAGAATAGAAAATTATATGAGAGACCTCTAGATGATACATTTGCCAGGTTTGACAATTTCTTTGATAGTAATCAAGATGATTGGAATACCGGTACTATTGTAACTGATCAAGACAAACAGTTATTTCAAGCATTACTACAATATGAATTTTTATTAATCACATATGTAACTAGCTGTGCTGATACTAATGTCGAAAGATATTCTCAAAGAATATTAGAGATTTTTGAAAAATTAGGGATTGATACACAATCTAATAACAACAGATTTGTAGCAGGATCAATTACCAATGATGCAGGAGAACGTGTAACTGTAAGTAGAGAAGTTTCGGTAGCAGATATTTCCCGTAATATTTCTGTAGATAACAAGATTAATTTTAAAGGATTTTTAAACACAATTAATAGAATAGATGACTAATAAAAAGCACATCATAAACAAAGTGTTGTTTGAAGTTAATACGACGGATACAAAAACGGCGTATTACCTCAAGGATAATCTTGATGTGTTTTTCAAACAAAGTCTATTACCTACAATTCAAACATATTTTGATAGTATTACCTCTATAAACAATACGATAATAAGGCTTGATAAATTAGAATTAAATATCAATAGTAACGATGTAAAAGATGAGTTGCAGTTACAAATGGCTATAATTAAAGAACTTCAAAAAAAGTTAATCCATAAAAAGGATTCAGAGTTTTCTAAAGAAAAAGGTGCTGAGTTTTTAACTATAGATAAAGGAAAAAGTAATACTGAAACATTCTTACATTTTCTAAAAACGGGTCAAACCCCATGGTGGGATTTAGAAATTGATATTAAACAAGACGCGTTTTTGTCACATATTATTTACAGTAAAGATTTTAGAGTAAAACTTTGTGAAATTTTATTGAATAATCAAGTGCGGAAAAGGTTGATATATCAGTTTTCTAATGAAGAATTATTAAAAATATTAGGAAAAGATAATCCTCAAGTAGAGTTTCCTAAAAAGCTTAAAAAAAGGGTGATCAGAGAACGTTACTGGGAAACAATAATGAAATATTTAACGGATAAGAATCTAAAATCTTTACAAGAAGATCTAATTTCAGTATTTATAAAACTCAATAAAAAAAAGATCAATAAAACTCTAACCAATGAAATTGAAGATGTATTTGAATTAAAAACGATCTTAAATAAGATAAGTTCAGATAAAACAAAACAAGAACAATGGTTAAAATTGAAAATATCATTAATAGATAGCCTGAAAAAAATGGTCTTTAAAGACTCATTGGTAACCCTAGAGGATGGTTTATACAATGGAATACGTAATGATACAAGAAGTAATATCGATACTGGAATACTACAGGAAATAATAGAAGAAAGTGTTAAACGGACACATCAAACTTTAAAAGAACTATTTCATACCTTTAAAGAAGAGATAGTACCTTTTACTTCTACAGTAATATCAAATAAGCTAAAAGAGTTAAAATTTAACCCTGTTAAAAATTCTAAGGGCATAATAAATCAAGCATTCCCCAAAGAATTCTTAGAACAGGATTCTTCTATATATGTACATAATGCAGGTTTAGTATTACTTCACCCGTATTTGGAAAGGTTGTTCATGGAATTAAATCTGCTAAATGAAGAAAGAAAAGTTAAACCAGAAAAGGCAGATTTAGCAATTCATCTGTTGCACTTTATCGCTACCAAAAGAGAAAAGCAACTAGAAAACAATTTAGTTTTTGAAAAATTCTTGTGTGGATATCCAATGGATAAACCCATTCGTAAGAATATAAGATTACCCCAAAAATATAAGGTAGAAGCGGAGCGTATGTTACAAGCGGTATTAAATAATTGGCAAGCTCTCAAAAACACTTCAGTAGATGGTATAAGAGAAAATTTTATTAAAAGATCTGGGAAACTGATGTTGGATGATCAATCTAAATATAGAATGATAGTAGAGCGTAAAACACAGGATATTCTATTAGAGAAATTACCATGGAACCTTAACTTAATTAAGATTCCGTGGATTGATAAACTCTTGTTTGTAGAATGGTAATGTAAATGGGCAGTATGAAAGTAATTACTTAAGGTTTTGAGTATAATGAAATTAAAGAGGATACAATATGAGGTTACAGAGAAAGAAAAAATCGGGGACTCCGGATCAATCGCAAAAAGCTTTTATACAGCCAAAATTAAAAGTTGGAGAACCAGGTGATAAATATGAGGTTGAAGCAGATACAATGGCAGATCAAGTAGTTAATAAAACTTCATCTAATTCAGAAGGAGCTATTCAGAAAAAAGGAGCATCAGAGGAAGAAGTACAACAGAAACCTTTAGCGTCATCAATTACACCTTTGGTGCAAACAAGCATGTTTAAAGATCAAAATGAAGGAGCTGTACAAAAGATGGAAGAGGAAGAACCTGTTCAAAAGCAGGAGGAAGAAGAATCTGTTCAAAAACAGGAGGAAGAAGAAGCTATACAACAAAAGGAGGAGGAAGAATCTGTTCAGAAAATGGAAGAAGAAGAACCTGTTCAGGCAAAATGTGATGATTGCGAAAATGAAGAATCTGTACAAAAAATGGGCGAGGAGGAAGAGGTGCAAACCAAATCAAATTCGAATATCGTTTCCTCGGATTCAAATTCTAACGCTTCTATAGAGTCAAGATTGAAATCTAGCAAAGGAAAAGGCAATAAAATGTCCGGAGATACTAAAAATCAGATGGAGACAGGTTTTGGAGCAGATTTTAGTAGTGTCAACATACATACCGATAGTAATGCAGTACAAATGAGTCAGGAATTAGGAGCTCAGGCTTTTACACATGGTAATGATGTCTATTTTAATAAAGGAAAATACAACCCAGATTCTAAAGTAGGAAAACATTTGTTGGCGCATGAACTTACCCATACAGTGCAGCAAAGTGGAATGGTAAATAAAAAGATTCAAAAGAAGCATACATTAGAGAATAATCCGAAAGATGCACCATCAGGAATGAAATGTAGTATAGCAAATAGTAGTGCTGTAGGAATGAAAATGAGTATCAATCATGGAGTGGGTAGCAGTAATCTATCGGATTCTGATAAAGCTATGCTGTCTAATTTGGCAATGAACTGGCATGCTTCTGGAGGTGCTGATGTAATTAGAATTGATGGATTCGCCAGTATAGATGGAAAACCAGGGTTAAATTGGGGATTATCCTGTGATCGAGCAGAAAAAGTAGCGCAAGAATTGATGAACCCTTCTGATGGTTCAAAAGGGATTCCGCTTGCTAATATTAAAACATTTGCAAATGGAGAAACAAATCAGTTTTCGCAATCATTAGGGCCAAATAGAAAGGCAGTTGTGACAATACCTAATCCAATTCCCCCACCAACTCCTCAAAAAAAGCAAAAGCAAAAAACTGTAACACTAAACATAGTTCATGTAAAAGGAAGTAGTGGTAATGTATCTAGTGCATTAAACTATGCAAATAACGAAGTCTACCACCAAGCAAACATCAAAATAAAAAAAGGAAAGGAAATCAATTTACCGACTTTTATATCTAAACTTATTATTGGTAGCGATTTGATATTAGATGAATATCCAAATCCCACAAGTCCTACTAGTGAAGAGAAAACATTATTGCCTTTAAATCAAAAATCTGGTGAGATCACTTTGTTTTTTGTAAAAGAATTAAGTGCAGGTAGTTTAGGAGAAGCATTTTGGCCAGCAACGGGTACAGGTCTTTTAGGAGTAGTGGTGAGTAATGTTGGAACGGATAATACAGTATCGCACGAAATGGGTCATGTATTATTAAATAAAGGAACCCATGTAGTTCCAGATAACACATATTTAATGCACGCAACGGCTTCAAACCCTAAAAAACTTACTCCAGATGAAATCAAGACAATGAGATCTAGCCCTTTTGTTAAATAAGGTATAAGAATAATAAAAATAGAGATAATGAAAACTTTACTAAACGATTTACATTTATATGAACTAGTACTTTTGTTTTTAGGAATATTCTTGTTTCTGATTCTAAGTGCTGGTTTAGTATACTACATACTCAAAAAAGAAGAAATCAAAAAACTACTGTTATTCTTTCCAATACCAATTTTGATGATCGGATATCCGAGTGTAAAAGAAATAACAATCTCATCCGATAAAATTGCCTTTTCTAAATATCAGGAAGAATATGTTCAAAACCCTAATGATAGCGTAGCAAAACAAAAACTGGAAGAACTCACAATAAAATTGGAGGAGAGAGCCCAAACTCCAGAAGATATAATACAAATTAGTAAAGCAAAATTATTACTTGGTAAATCCAAGGAAGCAATTAGATATGCTAATAAAGCAATTAAAGCAGATAGCAACCATGCTACTATAGCTCAAGAAAATTTGCCTAGAGACTCAGAAGTTAATAACCATACTATTCAAACTCGTAGGATTACTGCTCAAGCAAATCAATTAAAGCGATTAGCAAAAATTCAGGATATAGAGAATATTGACATAGATACAGCGGCATTAAAAGAAAAAATTAATCAAGTAAAGGTTGATAAAGAACTTATTGGTACTAAACAGATAGTGAAAAGAAAAACTTTAGAAAAATTACAGATTAAAAATTGAGAACATCTTCATATTAGGAATATATGTTATAAAATAAAATGTTTAGAACGGCAATATCACATACGACTAATGCTAAATCTAGTAACTCATCTCTTTTTCTAAAAGAGAAGGGCGATGGTGCCTTTATTCAACCTAAACTTAACATAGGCAAACCAGGTGATAAGTATGAAATAGAAGCAGATAAGGTTGCAGATACTGTTGTTGCCAAAGGGAATGATCAGAACAATTCATTTTTTAGTCCAGCACCGATTGTACAGAAACAACAGGAAGAAGAGGTTCAAAAACAGGAAATAACGGATAAAGAAGTTCAACAAAAGCCACTTGTAGATCGAATTAGCCCTTTAATTCAAAGTAAACCAGAAGAAGAGGCGATACAACAAAAAGAAGAACAGGAAGAAATCCAACAAAAGCCAGAAGAAGAAATACAGAGGCAAGAAGTATCGGAAGATCATATACAACAGAAAACAGAAAACAATTTCATAGCGCCTGATATACAAAAAAAGGAAGAAGAAATTCAGGAGAAAGAGGAGGAAGAAGAACAAATATCAACTCTTCAAATGGTTCAGAGGAAATCAAATGAAATTCCAAATACAAATGCATCTATAGAATCTCGTTTGAACAGTTCTAAAGGAGGAGGTTCTCCTTTACCAAAAGAAACCAAGACACAAATGGAATCAGGTTTTGGTACTGATTTTAGTAATGTAAGAGTCCATACAGATGCTAATGCCAAACAAATGAGTCAGGATATCGGAGCTCAGGCATTTACGCATGGAAATGATATTTATTTTAATGAAGGAAAATTTGATACATCCTCCAATTCTGGGAAACATTTACTGGCACATGAATTAACCCATACCGTACAACAAGGAGGAGGAATTAAACGTAAAGTAGAGAATGTAACGTCAGCACCAAAAATGATCCAGGGATCATTTTTAGATTGGATACCAGATTGGATACTTAATAACGCGCGTAATATACCAGGGTATTTATTGTTTACGGTGATTATACAGTATGATCCTTTGTTAGGACAAAGAGTGGAACTAACACCAATCAATCTACTAAGAGGTTTGATAGGATTAGTTCCTTTTGGAACAGCAATTTTTGATAAACTACAAGAATATAATATCATCCAACAAGTATTTGACTGGGTTAGTGGAAGATTAGGGGAACTTAACCTAACTACACAAGGATTATTAAATTTAGTAGAAGAAACTTGGGAGAATAATTCGGTGACATCGTTTGTCGGGGCGTTAAGAGAAGAGTTTAATGGACTTGTTAATAGAATAACAACGTTTGCAAACTCATTGATAGATCAGATTATTACTTGGATAAAAGAGGCTTTAATTGATGTAGCTGAACCAATTTTGGCAGAGAATCGTGCGTGGTCATTGATTAAAAAGATCATACACTATGACCCACTAAGAGACGAAGAAGTAACCGCTACTACTGTAGAAATTCTGGAAGATTTCTTAATGCTTATTGGAAAGGAAACTGAGTTGGAGCAAATGCGAGAAAGAGGCACCTTACAAGAAACAGCCGATTGGCTAGATACTCAGGTAGGAACCTTCATGTCATTATTAGGAGAGTTAAGAGGATTAATAAATGCTGCGTGGGAAGCAATTCGTCCAGCGAACCTAACGGAAATCGCAACAAATTTAACCGCAATGTCAGGGCGCGTTACTGGTTTTTTAGAAAGAGTATGGACATTTGCATTGACAGTAGCTATCGAAGTGCTGAAAATTATTAAGAAAGCCCTACTGGGCTGGCTTTCTTCCGTAGCAAATGAAACAAGAGGATTCTCTCTTGTGAAAGTAATCATTGGTAAAGATCCTTTTACGGATGAACATGTACCGAGAACCGTTCCCAATCTTATCCGAGGATTTATGAGCCTTATGGATGGAGGAGAAGCACAGTATGCTCAGATGGTTGAGACTGGGGCGATCGCAAGAATAGTAGGAGAAATTGAGGCTGCAGTAGAAACACTGAATATGACTCCGCAATCTATTGTGCAGTTGTTTGTGGATCTCTGGAATTCTTTTTCTATTGATGATCTTCTTAATCCTATAGATGCTTTTGTAAGAATTATAGATCAATTTGGTGAACCGATTGGTAGATTGATTGCTTTTGTAGCAGAAATAGTAAGAATTGTAATCGTAGCTATTTTGGAAATTATGAATTTCCCATTCGAGTTGATCGGAAATATTATTACCCGATCACTTCAGGCTATGGAAGACATCAAACGAGATCCAATTGGTTTCCTGAAGAATATACTAAGAGCTATCAAGGAAGGTTTTGTGAAATTCTTTGATAACATCGTAACCCATTTAATTAACGGTGTGATGGGTTGGTTAATGCGAGAATTAAGAGATGCCGGTATTCCAGAACTTACAGACTTCTCTCTGCAAGGAGTAATTAGTTGGGTTTTAGAAGTATTGGGTCTTTCTATGGAACGCATCTGGGAAAAACTGGCAGAACATCCACGAATAGGACCAGAAAGAGTTGCCAGAATACGAGGTGCTATTAATACATTAGAAGGTATCTGGACATTTATCAAAGATGTTCAAGAAAGAGGTATTGCAGCCATTTGGGATAAAATACAGGAACAGCTTAGTAACCTTTGGAATATTGTAATTGATGCTGTAAAGAATTTTGTGATGACTCGTATCATTACACAAATCACAACCAGATTATTGAGCATGTTGGATCCTACAGGTATTATGGCCGTGGTCAACGGCGCGATGGCTTTCTTCAGTGCGGTTCAGAGTTTTATTCAATATTTGCGAGAGATGCTAGAAGTTATCAACTCATTTGTGAATGGAGTAGCCGATATAGCACAAGGAAATGTAGCCACAGCAGCTGATTATTTAGAACGTACAATGGGACAGTCTATGCCAGTAGTCATAGGATTCCTTGCCAATCAAGTAGGATTAGGAGGAATCGGGGCTAGAATAGCAGAGATTATAGGTTCGGTAAGGGCATTAATAGATGAAGCGTTGACTTGGTTGGTAAATAAAGCGGTAGATACCGGTATGGGACTTTTAGATCGTGTGATGGCAGTAGGAGCAAGTGCTAGAGATGCAGTATTTGGGTGGTTAGGATTTGATACTCCAATAAAATTTTCAAACGGAGAAACACACACTATTAAAATCGAAGAGCAAAGTGATCAGAGAGTGATTAATATCTATAGTCAAAGACAAAGATTTGAAGATTTTATTACTGCAAAAGAAACAGAAATAAATGCAACACCAGATGGACCAGACAAAGATAATAAATTAGAAAAAATTGTAAACGTAAGACAGAACTATACGGCTGCTAATGCTACTATACGTGAACTTTATGATTTAGAGAACAATACAACACCAGCTCCAAGTGCTGATGTTAAATTAGCAAAAGAGCGTGAATTGAGAGGGAAATTACTACTCATAAAAAACGATTTACAATCATTAGGATTAGCACCAGGACAAAACGCTATCACATCTCGTTTTGAAGTTGTATCTAGACAAAATAGTCGACCTTCTCAGGTAAAAATGGACCCATTAACTACTTTACCAGGAAATTCTATGGGCTCCGCACCTGGTAGAGGTGTAAATCTTCCTCCCGGTTGGAATTATTTGACACAGTTAAACAATGCTTCCATTATTAATATACGAACTTGGAATAGAATGCATCTTATTCCTGAAAGACTTCATGGATCTGGAACGGATCCGGATAATCTCGTTCCTGCTGATAATTCAGTAAATACACCTGCTTCAAGTATAGAACAAAGAGCTTTAAATGAATTGAGAGACCCTACAAACGTAGATAAAGTATTAAAATATGAGACAACAGTTGATTATCATCCTTCACCGTTACACGAATTTCCAAGTCATATAACAATAGAATGGCAAAAATGGACAGTAGATTCTTCAGGGCAATTATTAGCATCTATTGGAACACCTGATAGATGGCTGTCTAGCACTATAGACCCTCCTCCTTCATTAACTGGAACCGGTTCAGGTCCTGCTGTTTTGAATTTACGAAGAGCAACTGCCGCAGAGTTTGTGGAAATTTTTGGTAGAGGAAGTGGGCGAAGATTACAACTTGCATATTCAAGAAGATTTAGAAACCAATTACCTTTTACCGCCTCAATACTTCTTAATATATACAGAACGTTAGCAAGCGAGGGAAGTAATTCACTTCGATTTTCAGACAATACCTCTGTAAATGATTATAAAGTTCTTGAAGATAAAAACGGTACTAGCATAACGATTGGAACAACTACATATACTATTCAAACCTAAAAAAGATGATAAATAAAAACTACTTTTTAGCAGTTTCAAATTTAATTAATGAACTTATTTCTAATGATTATATTACTTTCTTAAAGTACAACATAAAATCAGGATATCCAGATCATTATATATTACAGCTTGAAAATAATAATAATATTACTATTGACAATAGTATTAAATTTTTTTATCAAAATATAGGGAGCTTGGAAATTCAATGGAATTACATAAAAGGAGATGAGAATTTATTTGGAGAAATCAATATTATAGATTTAAATCAGTTTTTGAATTTAAATAATGATCAAGATTATTGGATAAGAAGATTTAATGAGAGTAATGATCCTGAACAAAATGAATTTACTAAAAGTTGTAAGCCATTTGATTACTTTAATTCTGATGAAATTGAAATTGCTTTCTTTCTAAATTCGAATAATATTATAAATGATGAACTGTATTATTTTAAATCTGGGTTTGGACATAGTAAATTAAATTTATCCATAAATGAATATTTTGATAAATTAATTGAAACAAAAGGTTTAGTAGGTTGGCAAAAAAATCTTTTAATTGGAAAATTTGAGGAAAGTATTTCAATAATTAAATCAATTTTTAATTAAAATGATTTTATGTAGTAATCTAATAGTGTAGAAGTTAAAGGTAATTTTAGGGTATAGAACCTCAATAATACTTATAGCAGTATAGGAAAAAACCCCTAAAAAGATGAGTCTTTTAGCTCATGGAAAACCAGTTGAATTGAGTTAACTTTATGTTTTTAAATAAGATAGGGTTATGAAAAAAACAGCATATCAGAAAGAATTAGTAATCAAAGCCACTCAAAAAAGAAGAGGAACCGATAATAATAAAAAAGATGTGATGAAAATTCAATCTTGGTTAACTTTATTCTCTATTCCGAATCCTAGTAGTGGAACAGCAACGGAAATTGATGGTGATTTTGGTCCAGCAACAGAAAGAGCAGTAAAGAATTTTCAGAGTTTTCATAACCTTGCATCTACTGGAATTGTAGATCAGGAACTATTTGATCAGTTATGTTTTGGGTTAAAAGAAGCTTTCGAAAAACCTTTGCTTAGTAATAATCTAAGAGATTTGATGGTAGAAGTAGCTGAAAATCACTTACAGCAGCATCCTTTCGAACTTGATATACAAGGGCAATCCAATAGCGGTCCTTGGGTTCGTAGTTATATGGATGGTAACGATGGATCACCTTGGTTCTGGTGTATGGGATTTGCACAAGCAATACTTGATCAGGCCGCTAGTAAGATTGGTGAAAACTTTAGAAGATTAATGCCGCTTACTTATAGCTGTGATACCGTTGGTAACATAGGTTTAGAAAAGGGCTTATTGTCTAGGTATCAAAAAATAAGAAAAGATCCTTCTTTAATAAAAAAAGGAGATATTTTCTTGATTCAGAAATCACGTTTAGACTGGACTCATACAGGAGTAATAACAGCTAGAGAAGGAGACGTAATAGAAACAATAGAAGGCAATACAAATCATCTAGGATCTAGAAATGGCGTAGCCGTTATGAAGAGGACCAGAAGCTTCAGGAGATCTAAAATAGATGTGTTTTCTATTGAACCTTTAGTGTAAAAAGATGAAAAAAACCTTAGCTCAGAATGCAATTCATTTTGATAGTAAATTATCATTTTTAAGAGAAGTGATAGAGTATCGCTTAAAAGATAATTATACCAGTGAAATACCTGTTTTTCCAAAATTCGATAACATCGTATCCGATGACTCATTATTTTCAATATTTGTCAGAAAAAAACAATTGTCTTTAGAGGAGGTAATTACTTTATTAGTAACGATTGTACCGCATATTTCTCCTAATTTTTTTACCACAATCATATCGGATTTTTTACCTAATGGAGGTGAATTACCAGAATTTGGAGGTGTCAAAGGAAAAAATCATAGAGGTATTATCCCGACCGGAGAAACAGTTCAGTTTATTATGGGAGGAAACGATATTCAGAAAAGAATACAACTCACAGAGATGTTTTATGAAGACCATCTTTTTATGAGAGAAGGAATTCTTTATTTAGATACAGTTCCTATAGGAGAACCCAAAATGAGTGGGCGTTTATTACTGGAAGAAGAATATGTGTCACTATTTACTACCGGTAAAGTATTAAAACCGACTATGAGTAAAGATTTCCCTGCAGAACGAATAAATACAGAGTTAGATTGGGATGATTTGGTGTTACAAAACAAAACATTACAACAAATAAAGGAGATCGAAACTTGGTTAAATTACAATGATGTCGTATTGAATGATTGGAATATGAAATCTAGGATCAAACCTGGTTATAGGATTCTTTTTTCGGGCCCTCCAGGAACCGGAAAAACACTCACAGCTACATTGCTAGGGAAATTTACAGGCAAAGATGTATATCGTGTTGATTTGTCTATGATAGTGTCCAAATATATAGGTGAAACCGAAAAAAACTTATCAAAACTATTCGATAAAGCAAAAAATAAATCTTGGATTTTATTTTTCGATGAAGCAGATGCTATTTTTGGAAAGCGTACCAATGTAAGAGATGCTCATGATAAATATGCAAATCAAGAAGTATCATACTTATTACAGCGTATCGAAGCACATCCAGGATTGGTCATTTTAGCCTCAAATTTCAAGAATAATATAGATACAGCATTTACACGTAGGTTTCAGTCCATTATAGAGTTCGAAAATCCATCGTATAAAGAAAGATTATCACTTTGGAAGAAAAACTTACCCGATAAAATAGCCTTAGACAAAAGTATTTCTTTAGAGGAAGTCTCTAAAAAATATGCTTTAACAGGAGCGAATATTATCAATGTAGTACAATATATTTGTCTTAAAACGATAGCTTCTAAGCACGAATCAATTCTCCTTGAAACCATATTAGAAGGTATTAAAAAAGAATACCTTAAAGAAGGTAAGATGGTAACCATATAAACCAATTTTAAGAGGTTATAAACTATTTACTTATGTTATTAACAATCATGTAGATTAACACTGGGAAATCAATATTTTTAAAAAGGAATCGTCTTTTTAGATGAGGAAATTTTAAAAGTATTGACATATGAATCGATTAACTATTTTGTTTTTTTTGATGATTATTACGGCTTGTAGTACTTCAGAAAAGAATGCTAATAAGGAAGTAGAAGAAACACCTTTAATCAAAAAAAATACACCTAACGTTGTTGCCGAAACACCTCTAAAACTAACAAAAGAACAAGCAAATACTTTGGTAGAATTGCCCTTAGCTTGCATTCATACAGAGTATCCAAATAAATTAGGACAAACCATAGGAAGCAAAGAAGATCTAGGAGAGCCTAAAGTTTTACATCCAGCATTTTACGGCTGTTTCGACTGGCATTCTGCAGTTCATGGACATTGGTCATTAGTGAAATTAGTAAAGTCCTTTCCAGAAATAGAAAAAGCTACAGAGATAAAAACCAAACTAATAGAAAGTATTTCTAAAGAAAATATAGAGGCAGAAGTACTATATTTTGAAGGAAAACATAATACATCTTATGAACGGACATATGGATGGGCTTGGTTACTTAAACTTGCCGAAGAAATTCATACATGGAATGATCCTGTAGCAAAGAACCTTGAGGAAAATTTGCAACCATTAACAGATGTAATAGTACAACGATATATCGATTTTTTACCAAAACTTAAGTATCCCATCAGAGTAGGTGAACATACCAATACAGCATTCGGATTATCTTTTGCATTGGATTATGCAAATACGTTTGATAATACTAAGCTCAAAAATATCATCGCTTCTCGTGCAAAAGATTTTTATACTAAAGACGCGAACTGTCCGATAGGTTGGGAACCTAGCGGATATGATTTTTTGTCACCTTGTTTAGAAGAGGTTGATCTTATGAGAAAGGTATTGGATAAACCTTCTTTTGATAAGTGGGTTGACGATTTTATGCCACAACTTAAAAATCCTGGTTTTGCTATATCGGTAGGAGAAGTCTCTGATCGTACTGATGGTAAATTAGTACATCTCGATGGACTTAATTTTAGTAGAGCTTGGGTACTATATGGATTAGCAAATCAATACCCAGAATATGATCATCTTATCAATATCGCTAATCAACACGTAAAGTATTCATTACCCAATCTTGTAGGCGACAGCTATGAAGGAGGACACTGGTTAGGGTCTTTTGTAATTTATGCACTTGATGATCGGTCTCAATAATTAAATCAATCTAACCTTTAAAGATTCTTACTTAACTAATAACTAAAAATACAAGCGTGTGAAAAAATGGTTTTCTAACATAGGTCCAGGAACCTTAGTAACTGCAGCTTTTATAGGACCAGGAACAGTAACTGTATGTACATTGGCAGGGGTTCAATTTGGATATTCTCTATTATGGGCTTTGGTATTATCAATAGTTGCCTGTCTTGTATTACAAGAAATGTCAGCTCGTTTAGGAATTATTACCCAAAAAGGATTGAGTGAAGTAGTAAAATCACAATTCGATAATAAAATAGTACGGTGGATATTGATAGGAGTCATTCTTTCAGCTATTTTTATAGGTAATGCTGCATATGAAGCTGGCAACATTAGTGGAGGTGTATTAGGATTGTCTACTATTTTAGGATCACCAATAGTTCAGCTAGGTGGTGTTTCGGTAAACTATATGAGTATTACTATTGGTGTAATAGCCTTTATACTGCTGTATATAGGTAATTATAAAGTTCTAGAACGCAGTTTAGTAGTACTCGTATTGTTTATGAGTATTGCTTTTATCATTACTGCAATAGTAACAAAACCTAACTTATCATTGCTTTTTAAAGGCTTTGTGCCGGATTTATCAACCGATAAGATACTCACTATTGTTGGGTTGATAGGAACGACTGTTGTTCCCTATAATTTGTTTCTTCATGCCTCCATAGTAAGCGAAAAATGGAAAACTAAAGAAGATCTCCCTGCAGCTAGGAAAGATACTATAGTCGCTATTGTATTAGGTGGTTTAGTCTCTATGGCGATTATAATTACAGGAGCAGCTATTCAGCAAACTGAAGTAAATAATGCTGCTGATTTGGCAAAAGGATTGGAACCAGTTTTTGGATCTATGGCAAAATATGTACTGTCATTAGGATTATTTGCTGCTGGAATTACCTCTGCAATCACTGCCCCTTTAGCTGCGGCTTATGTCGTAAAAGGTTGTATGGGATGGCAAGATGGATTAAAAAGTAATTCCTTTAGAGCAGTCTGGATGTTTATACTTTTTTTAGGTGTTTTGTTTTCTTCTTTAGGTATAAAATCAATAGTGATTATTCGATTTGCACAGGTAGCAAATGGATTACTATTACCCATTATAGCAATTTTCTTATTATGGGTTATGAATCAAAAAAATATATTGGGGAATTTTACTAATTCTTTAAAACAAAATATACTTGGTTTTTTAATTGTCTTCATTACTTGTTTTTTAGGCTTTAGAGGTATTTGGAAAGTTATAATTAATATGTAGGAAAAATAGTTTATAAAAGTAGGAATTTTGAAAAAAATAATATTGAATGCTGACGTTGGAGAAGAGGCTGGTTTTGATGATAAAATCATGCCATATATCTCTTGGTGTAATATAGCTTGTGGAGTTCATGCAGGTAATAATCAAGTGATCCAAAAAACAATTGAATTAGCATTGCAGCATCAAGTAAAAATTGGAGCACATCCTTCATATCCTGATCGTGAAAATTTCGGAAGAGTAGTTGTAGATATTTCTTATGATGATCTTGTCGATACATTAACGGATCAAATCCGAAAGGTAAAGTTTTATACAGAAGAACAAGGTGGTCGATTGCACCATGTAAAGCCTCATGGTGCTTTGTATAACGAAGCAGTAAAAAATGAAGAGATAGCAGCTGCAATTATTCAATCTGTTAAAAATATCGATAAAAGTTTAAATATAGTAACGACAAAAGATTCTATGATTTCTTATCTTTGCAGAGATGATGTTAAAGTGAAATATGAAGTTTTTGCAGATAGAAATTACAACGAGGATTTAACGTTGGTTTCCCGTTCTGAAAAAAATGCAGTGTTGGTAAATCCTGAAAATATTTTACCCCATGTGTTGCGAATGATTTCTGACAAAAAAATAAGAACAATAAAAGGAGAGGAGAAGTTGATTTTTTTTGACACGATTTGTGTTCATGGAGATAATCCAAAATCTGTTGAAATTTTGGAGTGTTTATATAAAGAGTTTTTAAAAAGAAATTTTGTTTTAAAATGAAAAAATTAGGCATTAAATTTCGGTATAAACGTTACAATGAAAATGCAATTTTGGTTCAAGGTCCTCAAGAAGTTGATGAAATTTTGTTAAAATCGTTGATTTTTTATAAAAAATCCATTGAGAAATTTTATGGTAAACTAATTGTTGAAGTAATCTTATCATATAACTCGTTATTAATTTACTATACATCTAGTATAGAGGATGTCTATAGTGAGATTTTAACGTTAAAATCTTTGTTTTTAGGTGATTTTAAAAGTATGTCGTTGAAAAAACGTTTGTGGCAAGTGCCTGTTTGCTATGCTCCAACGCTTGCTCCTGAGTTACCTTTTTATGCATCAAATAAGTTGATGAGTATTGATGATGTAATCGCCTTGCACACTGCTCCATTATATACTGTTTACTTTATTGGGTTTTTGCCAGGTTTTTTGTACTTGGGTGGTTTGGATAAAAAGTTAAGTGCTCCAAGAAAATCTATCCCTAGTTTTAAACTAGAAAAAGGATCGGTTGCAATTGGTGGAGATCAAACGGGAGTGTATCCATGTGATAGTCCTGGTGGATGGCATGTGATAGGGCGTACTCCTTTGAATTTTTTTGATATTGATTCTAAGGAATGTTGTTTTGTTTCTCCAGGAGATAAAATTCAATTTATATCGATTAGTGAAAATAAATATAACGATATAAGTTCACTTGTTTCTAGTAGTAATTATACCCCAAAATTTAAACTTTTATGAAAGGAAAGGTAGAGTTGTTGTCTTCAGGGGTGTATACAACTATTCAGGATGGTGGGCGTTTTGGTTATTCTAAATATGGAGTGCCAAAGAGTGGAGCTATGGATTTACGATCTTTCTTTTTGGCAAATGCAATTTTAAATAATGAGGAAAATTCTGCTGTTTTAGAATGGACATTGGTTCCGCCAATTTTAAAATTTCATCAGAACACTATTGTTTCGATTACTGGTGCGATTTGTGATCCGTACCTAAATGATGTTCCTTGTAAAATGAATTCGCAAATTAAAATTGAAAAAGATGATGTTTTGAAGTTTAAAAATGTTCGAAATGGGTTGTATGGATATGTGGGAATTTTTTCAGGTTTTTTGTCAGAATTAGTTTTGAATAGCAGATCTCAATATAATCAAATAACCAAGTTCTTAAGGTTGTTTAAAAATGACATGATTGCTTATGATAGTGTTAGTCGATTTTCGACATCAAATTCTTTGATTTCTAATACTGTTTTTTGGAATGAATTAGATAGTTTAAATGTCTATAAGGGACCAGAGTTTGATATGTTGTCTGAGACGCAAAAGGACATATTGTTAAATCATGATTTTACG
Organism: Aquimarina sp. Aq107; assembly: GCF_943733665.1. Classification (NCBI taxonomy): domain Bacteria; kingdom Pseudomonadati; phylum Bacteroidota; class Flavobacteriia; order Flavobacteriales; family Flavobacteriaceae; genus Aquimarina; species Aquimarina sp. Aq107. The sequence continues at coordinate 1,277,640 of NZ_OX030782.1, forward strand.
ATTTCTGATATTAGAGATCGGATGGCTATAAGTTTAGAAGAATCATTAGAAAATGATTTATCATCGATGTTATCATCACCTGTTTTACCAGGTACGGTTCAGTTAACTCCATCGGGTCGTTTGATTGTTTTGATGAGAGATTGTCAAACTACTGGTGGATATCCTAGAATTTTACAATTAACAAAAGAATCTATTAATGCTATAGCACAGAAGCGGACTGGAGATACAATTTGTTTTGATAGGATTAATTGAGTCGAAATTCTATTTAATATGTAGTTTTTTAATGTTTTTAAAAGTTAGTGGTGATATTGGTAATAGGTTGGTTTAATTGTTTTTGTAAAAATATGATAGGGGTAAAATCACCTTTTGTTGTAGGGGGAAAAGCCCCTTTTGTAGCTTTTTTTGTTTTTGCTTAATATTTGTTAATTAACTATGAAACAACTGATTAGGTGTATGGTTTTGCCGTAAATTAATTCTATAAAAGGGTGTTGGTATTTGTGTAAAACTTAGATTTTTAAATATATTAGCGACGATAACCCAATAAATGATATTATTATGGCAAAAAAAGTACAAAAACCTCAGAAGTGTATTAACGTTGAAGAAGCTAGAGAGCTTCACGATAACTGGTGTAAAAAAAGAGGGAAACGTCTACAGAAGAAATTAGGATTTGAAGATGCACGTGAATTTCATTGGTCGGTTGCTGAGTTAGAGGAATATTTGGCTTATGTAAAGCAGGAATCAGAAGAACAAGGAATTAAGGATCCGGGAATTAGAATTTATTTAGGTGCGTATTCGGAGTCCAAATGTAAAATGAAAAAAGGATATTCTACTTTGTTTTTAGCACCTACTGGATCAAGGCCTGGAGCTTCTGGTAAAGATGGAGGTGATCCGATAAATAATTATGATATACCTGCTTTTAATAGAGGAGGAACTGGTCATCCACCAAATGACTATTAGTAGAATATGACATTTTTAACAGTAATTAACCTATTTGAACTTTTAGCGGCTACAATAGGAACAATTTATATCACAAAGTATCGAGAAGACAGAATTACTCGATACTTTGTGTATTTTTTATGGTTTACTGTGTTGTTTGACACCTTCTTCGGCTGGTTTCCTTCACTTATTATAAATAATGAACAACTTTGCTTTCTAGAAGAAACTTTTTTGTATGATAACCACTGGGCTTACAACTCCTATGATATAATAAGTTTTTCTTTTTATCTTTTTTTCTTTTTAAATTTTATAGAATCTGCAAGAGTAAAAAAGATAGGGTTTTTCTTGATATTGTTTTTTATTATTACTTCGTTGTTGAATTTAATCTTTTCAGGTGTTTTCTTTAAATCTCCTGCATTGTATAGCTTGATACTGGGTACATTATTATTGTTAATTTTCATTGTTTATTTTTATTTTCAAGTATTGCAAAGTGATAAGATTCTTGATTTTTATAAAGTATTAGTATTTTATATATCCGTAGGAGCATTAGTATTTCATATATTGGTTAATCCTATTTTTATTTATGGAGAGTATTATAGTGAAGAGAGTCCAAACTTTCATGAAATCTATAGGTCGATATTAACTTTCGCCAATATTTTTATGTATACTTGTTATGTTATTGGTTTTATAATATGCTACAAGAAGAACAAATCTTATTAATTGTTTATTTTACTGTTATCATTTTGTTTTTTGTGGTATTCGGTATTATGTTCTTTGTTGCTTTCCAACGACGGAAAAACAAACTACTTCTGGAGAAATTTAAAGTAAAACAACGATTTGAGGAGGAACTACAAAACTCCAAATTAGAAATCCAAGAACAAACACTGAAAAATGTAAGTTGGGAGTTACACGATAATATTGGTCAGTTGTTATCTACTGCTGTTATGCAGATCAATATCCTAAGCTCTAATCTAGAGCCTAAAATCAAAGAATCTGTGCAAGATATAAGAGGTTTGGTAGGAGATAGTCTACAAGAAATAAGAAACCTATCAAAAACCTTAAATCATGAGGTTATCCAGAATATAGGGTTAGAAAAATCCATCCAAGTAGAATTAGACAGATTCAAAAAACTGAATTTTTTAACTCCCGAGTTAATTGTAGATGGAGAAGAAGTGCTTATCAATCCTAAAGATGAAATCATTATATATCGTATTGTTCAGGAATTTTTCTCTAACACTATTAAGCATGCAGAAGCATTACATCTACTAGTAAAATTAAATTATACTCCTCAGGATTTGACCATTGTTATAAAAGATGACGGTGTAGGATATGATATGGAATCAGTGCAAGCCAACTCTGGATTATTAAATATGAAAAGTAGGGCGTCTCTTGTTAATGCAAGTTTAGATTGTTTTTCTGAGCCCGGTAAAGGAGTATTGCTTACCTTGCGATATCCATTTAAAGAAGAGGACAAAGTTTAATAAAACTTAAACGGAAATGAAGAAAAAAACGGTAGTTATTGTAGATGATCATCTTCTATTTGCACAATCTCTAGAAAGCCTTATTACTAATCTAGAAGGGTATGAGGTGTTAGCTATTTTAAAAAACGGAAAAGAACTAACACAATATTATCTACATAAAAGAAAGAAACCCGAATTGATATTACTAGATGTAAAAATGCCAGTTATGGATGGTATCCAGACGATGCAATGGTTAAAAGAAAATCAACCAGAGCAGAAGGTGTTAGCATTGACGATGGAAGATGATGAGGAGACTATTATAAAAATGCTAAGAGCAGGAGCGAGAGGGTATTTATTAAAAGATATTCATCCTGAGAACTTCGAGTTTGCTATGAAAATGGTCATAGAGCAAGGGTTTTATTATTCCAGTAAAATAGAAACGGCGTTAAAATACTCTGAAAAAACGGATGCAGATATTGGTCAAAATCTAGCAGATAAGTTAACTGATAGAGAGTGGACTTTTTTAAAGTATGCATGCTCAGAATTAACATATAAAAGCATTGCTGGCGAAATGAACCTTAGTCCTAAAACAATTGAAAATTATAGGGAATCGGTATTTAAAAAACTTCAAGTTAAGACTCGAGTTGGTTTGGTTATATATTGTATGAAAAATAATTTATTTAAGTTGGATTAATATCTTCGTTTATTAAATACAATTTGTTTTTCAAAAATATATTTCGTTATATTTACGGCATAAATGAAAAAGAACAACACTAATATTATTAATATCATTATCAACGTCGTGATTATTTCACTGCGATGAGAAGGGTATTTGTAATTTACAATATATTAAAAATCCCTTCTTAATTAAGAAGGGATTTTTTTTGAACCATATTTAAAAATGAAAATACAAATACAAAATATCATTATTGTCAATATTATTAGTATCGTGGTGATTATTTCATCAGGATGATAGGGATATTGATCTTAAGTATTAAACAAAAATCCCTTTCGTTTCTGGAAGGGATTTTTTTTGCTAGAATCTATAATAAAATAAAAATTTAACAAATAGTGATTGTAAATAAAATGAACATAAGTAACTGTAAATCAATTAATAAGATATGTTTAGTGGTGGTTGGATGTTGTAAGCTTATTGAATAAAATTCAACAGTTTAGTCATTACGAAATAATTTTATGCTAAGGTTTATTTGATTAAATATGAATTTGATAAAAAACCAGTTAAAATTTTAGATAATTATCAAAAAATTCACATTCAAAAAGGATGAGTATTAATAAATATAGTAAACAGGTAACACAGGACGATACACAACCAGCAGCACAAGCAATGCTTCATGCAATTGGTTTGACTGATGAAGATTTTAACAAGCCTCTAGTGGGGATTGCAAGTACAGGTTATGAAGGTAATCCTTGTAATATGCATCTTAATGATTTGGCAAAATTAGTAAAGCAAGGAACAAAAGAAGAAGATGTTGTTGGTCTTATATTCAATACGATTGGTGTTAGTGATGGTATTTCTATGGGAACTCCCGGAATGCGTTTTTCGTTACCTTCTAGAGATGTAATTGCTGATTCTATGGAGACAGTTGTTCAGGCAATGTCTTATGATGGTATGGTCACTGTAGTAGGATGTGATAAAAATATGCCAGGTGCGTTGATGGCTATGATTCGATTAAACCGACCATCAATTTTAGTGTATGGAGGAACTATAGCTTCTGGATGTCACGAAGGAAAGAAACTGGATATTGTTTCGGCGTTTGAAGCTTGGGGAGAGAAGGTAGCTGGAACTATGGAGAATAGTGAATATAAAAGCGTAATTAAAAAAGCCGTTCCCGGAGCAGGTGCCTGTGGAGGAATGTATACAGCAAATACAATGGCTTCTGCAATCGAAGCCTTAGGAATGTCTTTGCCTTATAATTCTTCAAATCCAGCAATTAGTAAAAATAAAGAAGAAGAAAGTATCGCGGCAGGACGTGCGATGCGAACTCTTTTAGAAAAAGATATTAAGCCATTAGATATTGTAACCAAAAGGTCATTAGAAAATGCGATTCGTTTGGTAACTGTACTTGGAGGTTCTACGAATGCGGTATTACATTTTCTGGCAATAGCTAGGGCTGCAGATGTAGAGTTTACGTTAGCGGATTTTCAAAGAATAAGTGATGAAACTCCATTCTTAGCGGATTTAAAACCAAGTGGGAAATATTTGATGGAAGATGTGCATGAAGTAGGAGGTGTTCCTGCAGTACTTAAATATTTATTAAAGAAGGGGTTATTGCATGGAGATTGTCTAACAGTAACAGGAAAAACACTAGCCGAGAATTTATTAGATGTTCCAGATCTTACAGAGGGACAAGATGTAATAAAACCATTAGAAAATCCAATCAAACCAACAGGTCATTTAAGAATTATGTTTGGTAATCTAGCTGAAGATGGTTGTGTTGCTAAAATTACAGGAAAAGAAGGACTTCGTTTTCAAGGGAAAGCAAAAGTCTTTAATAGTGAATATGATGCTAATGATGGTATAAGAGATGGATTAGTAGAAAAAGGTAATGTAGTCGTCATAAGGTACGAAGGTCCTAAAGGAGGTCCCGGAATGCCAGAAATGTTAAAACCTACAGCGGCAATTATGGGAGCGGGCCTTGGTAAAGATGTTGCATTAATTACTGACGGAAGATTCTCTGGCGGAACGCATGGATTTGTAGTAGGGCATATCACTCCAGAAGCACAAGAAGGAGGTTTGATTGCATTAGTAGAAGATGGAGATGTTATTACAATCGATGCAGAAACAAATTCTATTACAGTTGCTATAGAAGAGGAAGAAATTAAAAGAAGAAAAGCTTCTTGGGTTCAACCACCATTGAAATTCAAAAAAGGAGTTTTGTATAAATATGCCAATACAGTTTCATCTGCATCACGAGGATGTGTTACAGATGAGTTCTAAAGAACGTTTCAGCTTGACTGAAATATAAAAATATATAGCGTAATGGAAACACAAACGCAGACAATAGAAAAAGAAGCAAAAGAAACCACAGGTCATATGACAGGTGCAGAAGCAGTAATACATTGTTTACTTGCAGAAGGTGTGGATTTAATTTATGGATATCCTGGAGGAGCAATTATGCCAGTTTATGATGAGCTATATAAGTTTCAGGATAAACTTCATCACGTGCTTACCAGACATGAGCAAGGTGCTACTCATGCCGCTCAAGGATATGCTAGAACAAGTGGAAAAGTTGGAGTGGCGATAGCTACATCTGGTCCAGGAGCAACTAATTTTGTGACTGGTATAGCGGACGCTCAAATAGATTCTACACCGATGGTTTGTATCACTGGACAAGTGGGATCTCATTTATTAGGATCTGATGCTTTTCAGGAAACGGATATTATAGGAATTTCTACGCCAATTACTAAATGGAATCATCAGGTTACTAAAGCTGAAGATATTCCTTCTGTGTTAGCCAAAGCATTTTATATTGCGCGCTCAGGTCGTCCAGGACCTGTTCTGATCGATATAACTAAAGACGCTCAGTTTGGTGAACTTGATTTTAAGTATCAAAAATGTAAAGGAGTACGAAGCTATAAACCGATTCCTGAAACGGATCCTGAAACATTAAAACAAGCTGCGGATTTAATTAATGAAGCAAAAAAACCGATGATTGTTTTTGGTCAAGGTGTAATTCTTGGTGAAGCAGAAGAGGAACTAAGAAGTTTTGTAGAAAAAACAGGTATTCCTGCTGCTTGGACAATTTTAGGATTATCAGCATTACCAACTTCTCACGAATTAAATGTGGGTATGGTAGGGATGCATGGTAATTATGGGCCTAATAAGCTTACTAATGAATGTGATTTGTTAATAGCTATAGGAATGCGTTTTGATGATCGTGTTACTGGTAATTTAGAGACCTATGCTAAACAGGCAAAGATTATTCATTTTGAAATAGATCCAGCAGAAGTTAACAAAAATGTAGAAGTAGATGTTGCTGTTATGGGTAATGTGAAGAATACGTTGTCTGATATTCTTGCTTTAGTAAAATCTAATACTCATAAAACTTGGTTACAAGAATTTAAAGACTTTGATACTATTGAATATGATAAAGTAATCAAAGAAGAATTATATCCTTCTAAGGATGGTCTTTCTATGGGAGAAGTACTTAGAGGAATTAATGAAGAAACTAAAGGAGATGCCGTGATCGTGTCTGATGTAGGACAGCATCAAATGATTGCTTGTCGATATGCAGAATTTGTGAGAACAAAAAGCAATGTAACTTCTGGAGGTTTAGGAACTATGGGATTTGCCTTGCCAGCAGCGATTGGAGCAAAAATGGGAGCTCCTGAACGAGAAGTTGTAGCTATCATAGGTGATGGCGGATATCAAATGACCATACAAGAATTGGGAACTATTTTTCAAACAAGGGTTCCAGTAAAGATTGTGGTATTAAATAATGACTTTTTGGGAATGGTTCGTCAATGGCAACAATTGTTTTTTGACAAAAGATATGCTTCCACGGAAATGGTGAATCCAGATTTTGTAACCATTGCAAAAGGATATCATATTGACGCAAAAAGAGTTACGAAAAGAGAAGAGTTAGGAGATGCTATTAAAGAAATGATAACTTCAAAAGAACCTTACTTTTTAGAAGTATGTGTAGAAAAGGAAAATAATGTATTCCCGATGATACCAACAGGAGCATCGGTTTCAGATATAAGATTGAGTTAGTTATGGAGAGAGAATGTTATACAATTTCAGTATACACTGAGAATAATATAGGATTGCTAAATAGGATATCTGCAATCTTCCTAAAGCGTCATATCAATTTAGATAGTATGACTGCTTCAGTTTCAGAAATTAAAGATGTTTTTCGATTTACTATTGTTGTAAAAATAACAGAGGAGCAGGTTAAGAAGTTGGTAGGTCAGATAGAAAAGCAAATAGAAGTTATCAAGGCTTTTTATCATAAAGATGATGAAACAATATATCAAGAAACTGCGCTATTCAAGGTTGCTTCTAAATTGTTGTTTGAAGAACGACAAATACAGAATGTGATTAAAGAAAGTAATGCGAATATTGTAACTGTTACGCCAGAGTTTTTTGTATTAGAAAAAACAGGAAGGCGCAAGGAAGTAGAAGAGTTGTATGATAAGCTAGAGCCTTATGGGTTAATGCAATTTGTGCGTTCTGGTAGAATTGCCGTAACAAAAGAAAAGATGCATATATCTAAAATAATCGAAAGCTTTGGAATAGAAGTAGCTTGATATTTACAAAAATACGAACAACTAGAAATCAAAATTAAATAGATTTCCGCAAAAGCGGAAGTAACCACAAATTAGAAGGAAATGGCAAATTATTTTAATACGCTATCATTAAGAGATCAATTAACACAATTAGGGAAATGTAGATTTATGGACTCTTCTGAGTTTACGGATGGAGTCAATGCATTAAAAGGGAAGAAAATAGTAATTGTAGGTTGTGGAGCACAAGGACTGAATCAAGGTCTTAATATGAGAGATTCTGGATTAGATATTTCATATACGCTTCGCGAAGCTGCTATTAAAGAACAGAGACAATCTTATAAGAATGCTACAGATAATGGTTTTGCTGTAGGAACTTATGAAGAATTAGTTCCTAATGCAGATGTAGTAATTAATCTAACACCAGATAAACAACATACTCAGGTAGTAAATACTGTAATGCCATTAATGAAAAAAGGAGCGACATTGTCGTATTCTCATGGATTTAATATTGTAGAAGAAGGAATGCAAGTGCGTGATGATCTTACGGTTATTATGGTAGCGCCAAAAAGTCCGGGTTCTGAAGTTAGAGAAGAGTATAAAAGAGGTTTTGGAGTACCAACATTAATAGCAGTACATCCTGAGAATGATCCGCAAGGTTTCGGATTATCGCAAGCAAAAGCCTATGCTGTAGGTACTGGTGGCGATAGAGCAGGTGTATTAGAATCTTCATTTGTAGCAGAAGTGAAATCTGATTTAATGGGAGAACAAACAATTCTTTGTGGCCTTTTACAGACCGGTTCTATACTTTGTTTTGATAAGATGGTAGAAAAAGGAATAGATGCAAGATATGCTTCAAAATTAATTCAATATGGATGGGAAACTATTACTGAGGCATTAAAGTATGGTGGAATTACGAATATGATGGATAGATTGTCTAATCCTTCTAAGATAAAAGCATTTGAATTGTCCGAAGAATTAAAAGAAATAATGCGTCCATTGTTCCAAAAGCATATGGACGATATTATAGGAGGGCATTTCTCTAAAACTATGATGGAAGATTGGGCAAATGATGATAAGAATCTATTGTCGTGGAGAGCGGCTACAGGAGAAACAGCTTTTGAAAAAACACCGGCAGGAGATGTAGAAATTTCTGAGCAAGAGTTTTATGATAATGGAGTATTAATGGTAGCTATGGTAAGAGCAGGAGTAGAGCTTGCTTTTGAAGCAATGACTTCTTCTGGTATTATTGAAGAATCTGCTTACTATGAATCTTTGCATGAAACACCGCTTATCGCAAATACAATCGCTCGTAAGAAATTATTCGAAATGAATAGAGTGATTTCTGATACAGCGGAATATGGTTGTTATTTATTTGATCATGCGTGTAAGCCTTTACTAGGAGACTTCATGAAGAAAATAGATATAGATGTAATCGGAAAAGCATTTGATCAAGATAAAAGTAACGGAGTAGATAATGCCAAGTTAATAGAGGTGAATGCTGCTTTAAGAAATCATCCAATAGAAGTGGTAGGAGCTAGATTAAGAGCTTCTATGACGGCCATGAAACCAATAGTATAATAATTTATTTGTCTAGCTGGGTCTGTCGAAGTTTTTTGAGATGTGTATTGTGTAATCTTTGATGGACTCAGACTGGCAGATAAAATATGAGAATATAGAAAATGAATACAGAAGTGACGACATATTTTCCTCAATTAGAAGACATCAAAAAAGCATCTTCTAATATTAAAGAGGTTGCTATGGTTACACCTCTGATGAATAGCATTCGGTATTCACGTAAATACGATGCTAATATTTTATTAAAAAGAGAGGATTTACAACGTGTTAGATCCTATAAAATAAGAGGCGCTTTTAACAAAATTAGTTCTTTAACTAAAGAACAGTTGACTAAAGGAGTTGTGTGTGCTAGCGCTGGAAACCACGCACAAGGTGTTGCGTTTGCATGCCATCATCTAGGAATACAAGGGACTATTTATATGCCATCTGTAACTCCTAAACAAAAAGTAGAACAAACTCAAATGTTTGGCGGATCAAAGGTGAAAATTGTTTTGGAAGGTGATACTTTTGATGATGCATCAAAAGCAGCAAAGAATGCTTGTATTGCAGAAGGAAAAACGTTTGTTCATCCATTTGATGATCCTAAGACAATAGAAGGGCAAGGAACTATTGGTTTAGAAATATTTGATCAAGTGGATCACCCTATTGATTATATATTCGTAGCTGTTGGTGGCGGTGGCCTCGCTTCCGGACTATGTGGTGCTATGAAGGCATTATCTCCTAAAACAAAAATTATTGGTGTGGAGCCGCAAGGAGCGGCTTCTATGTTAACTTCTATAAAGGAAAATAAGAACACCGAAATTTTTGATATTGATAAATTCATTGATGGAGCAGCCGTGCAAAAAGTCGGAGATCTTAACTTTGATATTTGTAAATCATATTTATCGGATATGATGACAGTTCCAGAGGGATTGGTATGTCAAACTATTTTAGACTTGTATAATAGAGATGCCATTGTAGTAGAACCTGCGGGAGCATTAACTTTAGCCGCTTTGGAATTCTATAAGGAAAAAATAGTAGGAAAAAATGTAGTTTGTATTGTTAGCGGAAGTAATAATGATATTACTAGGACAGCAGAAATTAAAGAAAGAGCCTTATTGTATGCTGATTTAAAACATTATTTTATCGTTCGTTTCCCTCAAAGAGCTGGAGCCTTAAAACAATTCGTAGGAGAAGTTTTAGGACCAAACGATGATATCACCCACTTTGAATATTCAAAGAAGTCAAGTAGAGAAAATGGTCCAGCCGTTGTCGGTATAGAACTCAAAGATAAAAAAGATCTAGAGCCTTTAATTTCCAGAATGAAGCAATATAGTTTTTTTGGTGATTACCTAAATGATAAACCAGACCTGTTTCAGTTTTTGGTATAATGAATCCAATTTATTTAAATAGGATTATTGTTCTAAAAGACCATCTGCAATCCAATCCTCTACAATATCAATAGTAGCTTGCGGCATTCTTCCTCCATTATCTGAAGGAGGCATTACATTAAAAGCATTGTTTGTAGTGATAAAACTAAATAGATTTCTGTCATTTACTGCATTCACTACTTCCTGAAAAGTTTCTAGTGCCATTGGAGCAGAATTTTGTAACGGAGTTCCGTGACATTCTGTACAGTTGCTGTCAATAATTGCTTTTACATGACCAACATAAGTAGATGTCTGACCCGGAATTGGATCTGGATCTATAGGTACTTCTGGCTCTGTAGTGCCATCATCGCTACTACTGCAACTAAATAATGTAAATGCGAGTAATGTAACTAATAGTATTGGGGATTTCATAGGTATTATTTTTTTCTTCAATATAGCAAATATTCCAGGAATTAATAAGATTTCTGATTTTACAAGTATAACGCTAAGATTTTGGATAAATTATAGATCGATCTGAACATTATATTCTTTTAGTAGTTCTAAGTGATCTTCTAGTTGAAATTCTGAAGCTTTAAATCGATCTCTTCGTGATTTTGCATCTTCTTTACGAATAATGCTTCTTACAAAACGTCGCACTGCTGTTTCATTTTCTAAAATTAAACCAGGAACGGGTACACTACTTCCTTGGTCATTTTTAGCAACCATGGTAAAGTAACTAGAGTTACAATGTTTTACTTTGCCAGTCATAATGTTTTCGGATTCTACTCTTACACCAACAACCATAGAAGTCTTTCCCACATTATTTACAGAGGCTTTCATAGTTACTAATTCCCCAACTTCTATTGGTTTTAAGAAATCAACTTTATCCACACTGGCGGTAACACAGTATGCTTCGGAATGTTTAGATCCGCAAGCAAAAGCAATTTGATCCATTAGTGATAAGATATAGCCACCATGAATTTTACCACTGAAATTAGAATGGGAGGGAAGCATTAATTCAGAAATGACAACTCTGGATTCTCTAGCGGTTTTAAATTTTTTCATTTCTGTTTTTTAAAAAGTTATTTTCGAGTATTATTTTCTAAAATGAGGCGATTCTTCTTCCTCTACATCAGTTACAAAATACTTAGAATCTCCTAGCCAAGAAACGGTAGCAAAACGTTCTTTGTACTTTAACTTTACATATCTACCTTGATATTCTTCTAGTTTTTTAATGACTTGATCATTCCTGTCTTCTACAGAAAAACTAAATATTTGAGCTCCCGAAATACCTTGACTGATCTCACCTTCCCAGGTTTTAAAAACAATACCTTTGTTACTAAATTTTATAAGTTCACCGCTACGTACACCTTCGCTATACGTTGCAAAATATACAGAAGTATACCATAAGGTAAACAAAAGTACAATTCCTAAAATTATGAAAAACAACGTTTTTTTCATCAAAAAATATTTACTAAAATTCTGGTGTTATAATTCTGATACTATCATCTGTTGATATATAAATAATATCATTTTCTCCAACCAACAGACCTCTAGGGTTATTAAATGTAGCTATAGTTGGAACACCGTCCATAAAACCAATTTCTCCGGTACCTGCAAGTGTACTTACGATACCTTCTGGGCTAAGCTGGCGTATTTTTTTATTACCAAAGTCTACAACAATAATGTTTCCTTCAGAATCAATATCTAAATCAAGTAGACCATCAAATTGAGCGATATCGCTTTCTCCATCAACATCACCATCAACTCCCGTACCTGCGATTGTAGATACCACTCTTTCTGGAGTTACTTGTCGTATCCTATTACCATCACCAAATATGAGATTACCGTCATTATCAAACTCCATTCCTGTAACAAAACCAATTTGAGCTACATCAGCAGGACCATCTACAGAACCTACCTCTCCAGTTCCTATAAAGGTACTAACGACATTGTCTGGCGTAATTTTTCGAATAGTAGCAGCTGAAAAATCACTTACATATAGATTTCCAGAAGTATCAATTGCAATCCCAATGGGAGAAGAAAACTGAGCTATACTGCCGATTCCGTTAACTAATCCGAATTCTCCTGTTCCCGCAATAGTTTCAACCGTTTGATTGGTAAGATCTATTTTTCGAACATTATTATTGTTAAAGTCTACTAATATAAGATTTCCATCAGGATCTATGATCATACTTCTAGGGTTCGAAAAAGTAGCTTCAGCCAATGTGCCGTCAACTGATCCGGTAACTCCTGTCATTCCGGCAACGGTACTTACAATATTGTTGACATCAATTTTTCTAATTTTATTATTGCCATAATCCGTTATATAAATAGCTCCTTCATCATCTTCAGCAATATTCCATAGAGAAGAAAAAGATGCTTCTGCAACAGGTCCATCTACATCACCAGATATTTCACTACGGATTAACGTGCTTACTTGTGCTGGTGTAATTATATATGTGAATTCTGGACCTAAGGTTTCTTCTCCTTGTGTTATTACTTTGACGATCCCAGTTTGTGCACCTCTCGGAACAATAGCTTTAATTTCTGTAGCGGTAATAGAATTTATAACAGCTTCTACATCATTAAAAAAAACAGAAGTAACATTTTCATTAGTATCAAAGGCAATACCAGTAATTGTAACTTCGGTATCTCCTGGCCCACTTTCTGGAGCGATACCTTCTATAGAAGTAATAGCAGTAAACGTAAGATTGTCTGCATCTTTAGTGCAACTTGTAATCCCCAAAATTATTAAAAAAAGAACGGCATAAATGCTGTTTTTTTTTGATATAAGTGTGAAACATATCATAAGCTGAGTTTTAAAATTACTACAAATATAGAGGTAAAATTTTTAGAAAGAATCATAAATCTTAGTAACGAATTCATCGATTTTATTGGGTTCTAGCCATCTAGTTACGATAACAAGATTTTGTTTTTTATCGATGACTATAAAATTACCTCCAAAACCTGCGGCATAATAAATATGTTCCGGAAGTCCTTCCCAATGACGAGATCCTTTTTGGTTTAACCACCACATAAATCCATAATTAGAATTAGCTTTAGAAGGTTTAGTAGCTTCTGTAATCCAATTTTCTGAAATCAATTGTTTGTTATTCCACTTCCCATTATTCATAAATAATAGTCCGAAACGAGCATGATCTTTGGTGTTAATAAACAAACCGCCACCAGAATGACCGCCACCACTTACAGATTGCATTTGTATACCATCAATATTAACCCAGGAATTATCATATCCATACCATCTCCATGTAGTCGAAGCACCAATGGGGTCCATTATTTTTTCTTTAAGAATCTGTGGTATAGGCTTTCTCCAAATATTTAGGAGTGAATAGGATAATACGTTTACTCTAACGTCGTTATATTCGAAAACGGTACCTGGTTCTTGTAGTTTTCTGAGTTTCCAATCATCGATATTACCTGTTTTTGGAGGACGATCTGCCCAATCATAACCACCCCATAATTGTCCAGACCAATCTGATGATTGTGTAAGTAAATGCCTCCAGGTAATTTTTTTGTTATGGTTACCGTCATAAGTGTTATCCCAAATATAGTTGTATGCGAAATCATCTGCAGAACTAATCAGTTTGTTATCTATTGCTAAACCTGCGATGGTTGATAGGTAGCTTTTGGTAACACTAAAAGTCATGTCCACGCGATCTACATCACCCCATTTAGCAATAATATATCCGTCTTTTAGAATTAAACCGGCAGGAGCACCTCTTTTTTTGGTAGGCCCCAAAATTTTATGATAAGGTTCTCTTTCGAAACCTTTTAGTATTGCTTGTCGTAGATCTCTAGATCCAGAATATTCTTGATCCTTGGCATACTCAACAGCTTCGTTAAGCTTTGCAAAATCGATATTAAATTCGGTAGGACTCTTTTCATTCCAACTTCCTCGTTCCGGGAAATAGAGCTGTTGAGCAGTATTTGTTTCGGTAAAAAGCCCAAGAATTAATAAAAAAATGAGTGTGTGAATATTTTTCATGAAGTTAATGATTTTGTTCTGATCACTTTTTTCATTAGAAGAAATATCCCGACAGCAAATAGGACACTTCCAACAACGGATACGATGCTAATAGCTGTTGTTATATAGGAGTAAATAGTACCTTCCCATTTTTGATAAAAAGCAAATTGTATAAATAATATTCGCCCAATAATGATACATAAAAATATAATTACATTACCAATTAAAATTAGAATACCCTCAATTTGAGATTTCATTTTTGATAAATAATATATACTTATTACAATAAAGAATATTGTTGGAATTGCGTATACCAATCCCATTAACAATTGTATGATAATCTGAGGAGTATCTATGTCCATAATAAAAAATTAAATTTCGTTATCTTCAGAAGCACGTTTTATAATTGCCTCTGGTAGGGATTTTTTAGCTTTAGCTCCCATTTTTTTAAGTTTTTCTACACTGGTAATCAAATTACCACGTCCATCTACGAGTTTATTCATCGCAGAGGAATAGTCTTTTTTAGCATCATCAATCTTTTTGCCAACTCCTGTAAGATCTTTAACTAATCCTTCGAACTTGTCATACAGAGCTCCTGCCTGTCTTGCGATTTCTATAGCATTACGTTGCTGCTTTTCGTTATTCCACATAGTATCAATAGTACGTAGCGTTGCTAAAAGTGTAGATGGAGTTACAATCACTATGTTTTTTTCAAAAGCTTGATTATACAGTTTGTTGTCTTCATTAATTGCAATGGCAAAAGCGGGTTCTATAGGTACAAAAAGCAACACGAAATCAGGTGATTCGATATCGTATAAATCTTGATAATTTTTTTCTGAGAGTTGATCGATATGACGTCGTAAGGATGTGATGTGCTCTTTTAGATATGTAGTTCTTAAGTTTTCATCATCTTCATTTACATAGCGTTCATAGGCAGTTAGGGTGACTTTAGAATCAATGACCATTTTCTTACTATCAGGTAAATGAATCACTACATCTGGTAAAACACGTTGACCTTCTGTTGTTGTAAAACTTTGTTGTACAAAATATTCTCGATCTTTTTCTAGTCCAGATTTTTCCAAAACCCTTTCTAAAACCAATTCGCCCCAATTACCTTGCATTTTACTATCACCTTTTAAGGCTTTGGTAAGGTTGGTAGCCTCCTTACTCATTTGTTCATTTAAATCCTTAAGCCCAAGTATTTGCTGACGTAAAGCTGCGTGATAATCGATACTTTCTTTATGAGTTTGTTCTACTTTTTTCTCAAAAGTGTTGATTTTTTCTTGCAAAGGATTCAGAATGTTTTTAATATTTTCTCTATTCTGTTCCGTGAATTTATTGGATTTTTCGTCTAAAATTTTATTCGCTAGATTTTCGAATTCTTTTGTAAATTTTTCTTGTAGTTTTCCAACTTCTTCCTTTTGTTCTTGGTTTTTGAGTTGTAAGTTCTCAAACTCGGCATTACGTCGGGTAAGTTCGGTGTTGAGAAAATCTTTTTCTCTCCGAATCTCATCTCTTTCCTTAGCGGTGTTAGAAAGTTGTTTTTCTAAAGCTTCCTTTTGTACTTGCTGTTGTTGATGGGTAAGTTCAAGTTGTTGATCAGCGGTTTTTTTTGCTTCTTCTAACTGTAATTGTAATTGATTAGAGCGTTCGCTTAACGCACTTTGATCACTTTTGTTTTTTAGTGACGCTACGTATTTACCTATAAAAAAACCTATTATAATTGCAACGACTGCAACGACTAGCAATATGTATTCTGACATGTAATTTTTTATTTACTCGATAATCGAGATTTTGATTTTGCGAGGCTTGCCTCAAGATAAAAAAATAAGTTTACCACAAATGCTCAAGAGCTTGCCTTAAGAGTAGTTTTTTCAAAGATAAAAATTTAGCCAGTATAAGTTGAAAAGAAGTAAGGGTAAATAATCAAATTATGATTGTTCTTCTAGATCTTTTAATGTTTTTAAAATATTAACGATATGTCTCTCAGAGTGATTACGCATAATAAATTCAAAATACCACAAAGCATCTTTATCACTTGTGTTTTCGAATCTCCATCGAACCTCCATTAGATCTTTGATAATGTCGGATAAATCATCATTAGCATCTCCAAGTCCGTTATCGGGTTTCGTCATTTCAAAAGGATCTAAAATCATTTGATAAAATCCCAATTTTGGAAAATTAGATCTAATAGTATTAGAGATTTTTTCGAAATTAAATTCTGGAGCTTCCGGATATTCTTTTTCGTCTTCTGGAGTGTTTCCTACGATTGCCAGATATTCTTGATATAGAGATATCAAAGTTTGTTTTAAAACAAGTTCTTTATTTTCAATGGTTAGTTTTGGAGTAGTACCCCATTGTACAATAAGTTCTATGATATCTGTTAATCTGTTCATTGTATATTTTGTTTAATGTCTTACTTTGTAGCTTCCGGTTTCTGGATCAAACAAAATAAGGTCTTCTGGAAATAAAGCAGAAAATGCTCTACACTGAATTAACTCTTTAGGACGCCCAAATTCGAAACCTTCTGAATTCATAACTATCATTTTATCACATAACTGGATTGCAAAATCAATCTCATGTGTAGAAAATAAAATCGTCTTTTGGGTTTCAAAGGCTAAACGTTTTAATAGTTTTAATATATATGCTTTATGATAAACGTCTAAATGTGTCGTCGGTTCATCTAACATAATAAAAGGCGTGTCTTGCGCAATCGCCCGAGCAATAAGAACTTTTTGTAGTTGTCCGTCACTTAATTCGAAACATCTTTTGTCTACGAGTTCTTCTATATGAGTAACTTCTATAGCTTTTTTTATTTTCTCGATATCTTCCTCGAGTAGTTTACCTACCCAGTTAGTATAAGGTTGTCTTCCTAATGCAACCAATTCTTTTACAGTTAGGTTTTTTGAGGCAATCTGTTCTGTTAATACGATACTTAACTGTGAAGCTAATTCTGAAGTCTTATATTTTCTAATTTCTTTATCAGATAAAAATATGTCGCCACGTAATGCTGGCTGCACCTTAGATAGTGTTCTGAGTAATGTGGATTTTCCTATTCCATTTGCGCCTACTAATCCAACAAGTTCTCCTTCGTATAATTTAAGATTGATATCTGCCGCTACAACTTCTAGATTGTTTTTCTGACTATAACCAATAGAGAGATCTTCCGTTTTTAGAACGATATTTTGATTTTCGGTATCTAATGACTCTATTTCCATAGTGATGTACTCATCTAATATAGTATCGAATCTTTTTAGGATATCTCTACTATCTTGATTTTCTTAAATTAAAACAACATTTTTCGTTTTCTTACTAATAACCAGATAACCACTGGAGCTCCAATTAATGATGTAATAGCATTTATTGGTAATGTATATTCTGTACCTGGTAATTGTGATATAATATCGCAAACTAACATGATTAAACTACCTATTAGCATCACTGCAGGAATTAATGTTTTATGGTCCGAAGTATGAAATAATTGTCGTGTTAAATGCGGTACAGCTAATCCTATAAATGCTATTGGTCCAGCAAATGCTGTAATACTTCCTGCTAACAATCCAGTAGCTAAAATAATCAAGAAACGACTTTTTTTAATGTTTAGTCCAAGACTACGCGCATAATTTTCTCCTAGTAATAATGTATTTAAAGGTTTTATTGCAAAAACAGCTAACACAATTCCTAATAAAGCAATACAAGAGAAAATTAATACATCAATCCAAGATAAATTTCCTAAACTTCCAAATCCCCAAAAAATGTAACGTTGCAATTGCTCTGCCGGGGCAAAATAAGAAAGTACACTTACGATTGCACCAGTAATGCTACCGAACATTAATCCTATAATTAGAATTGCCATCGTATCTCTAACTCTGATTGATACCAACATTACCATAAATAAAACTAAAATACTACCTAGACTAGCGGCAACTACTAATCCCCAATTAGATACTAAAAATAGCGCTGTTGTTCCACCTATTAATGCGCTTCCTAAAATCAATAATGCTACACCAAGACTAGCTCCAGAACTGATGCCAAGAACAAAAGGTCCAGCTAAGGGATTTCTAAATAATGTTTGCATTAATAGTCCAGATACACCTAATCCACTACCTACAATTACAGCAGTAATAGCTTTAGGCAATCTATAATCAACAATGATATGTCTCCAAGATTCTTTTTCGACGGTAACGCCTACTAAACTTTTTAGAGTGTCAAGCCAAGGAATTAACACAGAGCCAAGGCTTATATTAGTTACAAAACATAGTACGAGTACTATGAGAATGATAATGAAAACACTTTTATATGATTTATTTGGGGTCAACTAGTTCAGTTTTTCGAAAAAATAAGGTTCGTAATCTGTTAATAGTTCGGGATGTGCTATTTGGATTATATCCTTAAGAATTAAATCCGGACGCATAGGTCCTAATTCATAATATATCAATCCACCTTTTGCGCCGGTTTTTAACGTAGAAGAATATACGGTTTTATTTTTAAATGCTTCAAAAAAAGTATAACGATTGTTTTTTTCTTTTAGTTCCAAAAGAGATTTAGAAGATCCTGAACCAATCCAAAGATCAGCATTTTGAGCTTTCTCAAGTACACTTTCAAAATTTAATGCAATGCTTCCTGTTTTTGGTGTTTCCTCCCATAAATATTTTGTATTAGCATCTTTTAAAAACTGTGCAACGTAACTATCTCCTCCAGGGACATACCATACATCTTTAAACATATTTCCGGATAAGATGGTTGGAGATGTTGGAGAATTTTTGGCTAAAGTAGCTGCTTTATTATAATCTTTTTCGATCACCTTAAAAATACTATCTGCTTCTTTTTCTTTGTTGTAAAACGCGGCTACAAACTTTATCCATTCTGCACGACCCAATGGATGTTGTTCCATCCAAGATCCGTTCATAACAACAGGAATTCCTGTTTGTTCTAATAAATCATACGTTTTGGTATCACCGGTAGCAGAGTATCCAATAATAAGTTCCGGTGCTAGCTCTAGCGTAAGTTCGGTGTTTAGATGACCATTGTTACCTAATTCAGTGATAGAACCATTATCAATTAAATTTCTCGTTTTTTCTGAGGAGATATAATCACAATGAGGAAAACCAATTAATTTATTTTCTAATTTCAGATATTCTAACATTGGTATATCTGTGGTAGAAGTAACTACTGTTTTATCTACTGGAATCTGGATGTATGAAACTTTTCCGTTTACTGCTGGTTTTTCAGTTCCTTTAGGATGTAGTATATATGTAAATGAACTTTTGGCATCTGGCCATGGAGAGGTAATCTTTATTTCTTTATAGGTCTCTTTGTTTTGAATAGTAAACCCTATTGCGTACTGGACTTTTTGTTCTACAAGTTTTTGTGTTGCTATTGATACCTTTTCTTTATTTTCCTTTTTACATGATTGAAAAGAAATAAATAATACAAATAGGATATAGAAATTCTTCATGTGATTTAGAATATTTTTCAAACTTCGATATATTTTTTGAAAACGTATAATGATTTACCGTTAATTTGTGTAGATAAATAGTATGATATGTCATTTTTGTGTTCTTGGAGTGGAGGAAAAGATAGCTGTTATGCAATGCATATTGCTGCTAAACAAGGTCATGAGCCTGTAGTTTTGTTAAATGTGCTTAATGAATATGGCGATCGATCTAGATCACATGGAATTCCAAAAGAAATATTAGAAGCGCAGGCAAGTGCTATGAAGTTACCTATCTATTTTTTTGAAAGTACATGGACTGATTATGAACGATTGTATATCGAAAACTTAAAAGTGTTAACCGGTACGTATAATTTGAAATCTGCCGTGTTTGGAGATATTGATATTCAATCTCATAGGGATTGGGAAGAGAAAGTGTCCAATGCTGCAGGTTTAAAAGCGATGTTGCCTATCTGGCAACAATCCAGAAAACAGTTAGTGTTAGATATGATTGATCATGGGATTGAAGCCTTGATTGTTTCTTGTAATAATACGTTAGGGTCAGATTTTTTAGGAAGAAATATAGATCGACAACTTATTAAAGATTTAGAAGTTTTGGGTGTGGATGCTTGTGGAGAAAATGGAGAATATCATACATTAGTAGTAAATGCTCCACTTTTTAGAGAACGACTTGATGTTCGTGTAGTAGGAAAAGAAATTTCTTCTAACTATAATTTTGCTAGACTACGGTTAGGTTAGATTTTAATTACATCTCCATAATTTATTTTTATTTTAAAAGAATCTTTGAGATCTATTTGTCTAATGTGTGCTAGTAAAGCTCTTATCGCTCCTGCATGAGCCACAATTATTATTTTTTTATCAGAAGCATGATCTAGAGATTGATAAAATTGGATCATACGCTGTTGTAACATAATATAAGATTCTCCATTAGGCACCTTAACATTTACAAAATCTTCCATCCAAGGATTTAGTTCATCTTGCGGAATATCATCCCAGTTTTTTAATTCCCAATCACCAAAATTTAATTCCTGCAATCTATTATCAAAAATAGTTTCGATATGGAATGTTTCTGCTAATACTTTACACCGTTTTAGTGGGCTGCTATAAATCTTAGATATTTCTTTACTAGGTATTTGCTTATGAATTTTAATGACCTCAGATTTAAAAGTATCTGTGATGTCTAGATCACTTTGTCCATAACATATTCCCTTTTGAATATCAGGAGTTGTATGTCTTACCAGATATATTTCCATAAAGCTAATATACTAAGGTAAAATACTACTTCACTAAGTTGCTGAACTGCACCAGCACAATCACCGGTTTGGCCACCTATCCATTTTTTAAATTTAGCGGCTAGAAACATTTTGGAAAGATACATTGGGATCAACGTAAGAAGGATCAAAGGGTTTAGAAAAAATACTAACGGAACAATTCCAAAAAAAGCACTGATCATAAGCATGGAAACACTCATACTCTTTGCTGCGGGTTTAGCTTTGCTATCTTCAGTATCACGGACATATGGATGTGTAAAAATAAGTGTGGTTGCTATAAACCTACTAAGGCTATGACCAGAGATTATAACTAGTGGAATATATATAGGAGCTATTTCTCTTAAAGCAGAAAATTTAATTGCTAGTAACAATAAAATCCCAATAGTTCCATAGGTTCCTAATCGAGAATCTTTCATGATCAAAAGAATTTTTTCTTTAGTCCAACCACCACCAAAACCATCACAAACATCTGCAAACCCATCTTCATGAAATGCTCCTGTTGCATAAATAGTACTGAACATAGACAGTAGTAAGGAGATTTCTAGTGAGAACAAGAAAGAGAACCCATAGAATATTGAAGCTCCAATTCCTCCAATTAAAATACCCACTAAAGGAAAGTACTTAGAACTCTTACGTAAATACCCTGGATCGTGATTGACCCATTTGGGACAAGGGATTCTTGTGAAAAACATAAGAGCAGTAAAGAATATATGGATCTCTTTTTTCATAAATGTAAACTCTTAGATTTTGATGAATATTGATGTTTGTAAAATAGTTTTAAATAAAATATTTCCAGAAGGATATAAAGACTGATATAAATAATATACTAGCTAATATTATCCCTACCATCCCAATTCTATTTTTTTTTAAAACAGTCATAATTCCTAGATAAAAACTTAATAAAGAAATGCTGATAATTACTATTTTAAATAACCTTCTAAATGAAACTAAATCATTAATAAAAAGGAAATTTACTTCCTTTCCAGTTATACGACTATTTTGTATTTCATACATTAACGTATGATATTTATATGTAAAGAAAAAACCAACAATAGTTATTATTATGGATAAAACTCCCTTTTTCATTTAGAAGTAGGTTTTATTCGTTTGTAGTAACTTCAGCTTCTTCAAAACTAGCCATATTATTTAGGAATGATACCGCAGATTCTAAAATAGGGTATGCAACCGCAGCACCAGTACCTTCTCCTAATCGCATTCCTAGGTTCAATAAAGGTGTTTTTTCTAGAAAGTTTAATATTTTTTGATGCCCTTGTTCCTCGGATGAATGTGCAAAAATACAATAATCCAATACGTTTTTATTAATTGCATTAGCGGCCAATAGGGCAGCAGTTACGATAAAACCATCTATAAGAATGGTCATTTTCAATTCTGCAGCTTTAAGTATTGCTCCAGTAATCATGGCAATTTCGAAACCTCCAAAAGTAGTGAGTGCTTCTATAGGAGAATTGGGATTGTGCTTTTCAAAAACAGTTTTTAAAATCCTTTTTTTTGTTTTAATAGCGTCTCCTTGAACTCCAGTTCCTGCACCGACACACTCCATAATTGGAATCTTTGTAAAATGAGACATCAATAATGCAGCTGCAGAAGAATTACCAATTCCCATCTCACCAAAACCTATTACATTACACCCGTTTTGAAATGTGTCCAAAACGATACGAGACGCTTTAGCAATAGCATTATTACATTGATTTATTGTCATTGCTGGTTCTATTTCATAGTTTTTAGTTCCATACGCTATTTTGGCATCAATTAGCCCCGGAACATTATCAAAATTGTGATTTACTCCAGCATCAATAATTTCTAGATGTATCTTATTTTGGATGCAAAATGAATTGATCGCCGCACCACCATTAAGAAAATTATACACCATTTGCTTCGTAACTATTTGCGGGTAAGGATTTACCTCACCTTTTTCTGCGATTCCGTGATCTCCAACAAAAACAAGAATTGTTGGATGTTTTAATTGTGGATTTGTTTTATGCTGTATTAATCCAATTTGCAATGCTATTTTTTCAAGCTTGCCTAAGGACCCAACAGGTTTAGTTTTGAGATTGATTTTATGTTGTATCGTATTTTCTAAAGATCTATCTAATGAAGAAATAGTAAAATCCATTTATTTTATTTTTACTGGTATTCCGGATACCATTAATACTGCGTGATCTGCATGTTTGGCAATATGCTGATTCATCCAACCTTGTAACTCTGTGAATTTCCTGCCAATTTCTGTCGAGGCGTGGACTCCCATTCCAATTTCATTGGATATTATGATAAAAGTAGCGTTAATTTTTAAGAGTTTATCAAACTCTGCTTTTGCTTGTAATAAAGAAAGTTCAATGTCATTTTTAGTATCAACAAAGAAATTAGTAAGCCATAGAGTTACGCAATCAATAACCACTGTTGTATCATCATCGACAACTTTAGATAGTTCTTTTTCTTCCTCAATGGAGACCCATCTATTGTCTCGATCAGCAATATGTCTATCAATTCGTGCTCTATGGTTTCCATCCCATATCCTAGAAGTCGCTAAATATTTGGGATTATCCGAGAGTTCTAATGCGAGATTTTGGGCATAACTACTTTTGCCTGAGCGTTCTCCTCCTGTTACGTAATACAACATTTGTGGTTTTTAAGAGTGTAAATATACTAGTATTACTAATTTATTTATTAAAGAGAACACATTTTCGAAGAAATATGATACATTCGCGCAGAATTTTGGTTTTAAGACACTTTCAAGTGTTAAGAATTAAAAGGGAATCAGGTGAATAAATTATAAATCTATAATGAATGAATCCTGAGCTGTTCCCGCAACTGTAAACTTTGCCAAATCGAGACTGATTGTTATTTCAGTAACGTAGTAGGCGCTTATTGTTATTTCTTTATAACCACTGTTTCGACATTTTCGGAATGGGAAGGTAAACAATAAGACGTAAGCCAGGAGACCTGCCTAAATTCGATATGTCAAACTTTCGGGATAGAAGTTTAGGTATGGGTAAACTGCATACTTTTTTCCGGTAATTGTAAAATTAAGTCATTTAGGAAATGAACAAAAAAGTGTTTTTTGGGGCTACGCTAATTATGTTAGGAGCTCAGATTATTTCAGCGCAAGAAGTAAACCAAGAAGAAAAGGTAAACGAATTAGATGAAGTGGTAATTTCTGATTCGAAATTTAAATTAAAGAGAGAGCAAAGTGGTAAGGTAATTACTAAGATTAGCTCAGAAGAACTTGAACGTAGTCAAGGTCAATCAGTTGCTACGGTATTAAATAGAGTAGCAGGAGTTTTTGTTAATGGAAGTAATAATGCGGCAGGAGAACCATTAGGAGTGTATGTTCGTGGTGGAAGAAATCGTCAAGTTGTTATTAGAATTGATGGTGTTACAGTAAGTGATCCTACTTCATCTGCAGGAGATTTTGATTTAAGATTATTATCAACTAGTCAAATAGAATCTATAGAGATTTTAAAAGGAGCTTCTAGTACATTGTATGGATCTGGAGCAGCAGCAGCAGTAATTAATATTACTACAAAATCAGAAAGTAAAGATGCTATCGCAGCGCAATTTTCTTCTAGTATTGGTACAAACCAATCACAAGATGATCAAGATTATGATATAAATGAATTCGTAAACTTTGCATCTATTAATGGTACAATTGGTAAAGTAAGTTATTTAGGTAGTCTTTCTCATCAATCTACTGATGGTTTATCGGCTGCAGAGGATCCTCTCGAATCTACTAGCGGAAATACTTTTGATAGCGATGCTTATAACAAATTTAATGTATATGCAAAAGTTGGATATCAATGGAGTAAGAATTTTAAGTTTCACTTTTTTGGGAACTTAGATCAGTATAAAACAGATTTTGATGGTGGAGCAGGATTCGATGCTAATAATCAGTTTAATAGTAGGCAATTAAGAGGTGGGAGCTTTTGGGAAGCTAAATATCCAAATGGAAGTTTCACTTTTGTAGATAGTTATGCATTAGTAGAAAGAGAGTTTAATTCTAGTTTTCCTTCTAAATATGAAGGTAAGATCTATACTTTTGATGCTTACAATAAGTATAACTTTAATAATACATTTTATACTGTAATAGGTGCCAATGGTTCCTATAGTGATTTTAATCTATTTAGTATTCCATTTGGAAGTGATGATTTTGAGCAGACAATTAATGATAATGAAGCTGATTTTGATATCATTGATCCATATGTAAATTTGGTGTATGCCTCTAAATTTGGTCTTAATATTAATGCTGGAGCACGTTTAAATATTCATAGTGCATATGGCAATCATATGGTGTATAGCATTAATCCTTCTTATACATATACTTTTGGAGGAAATTATATAAAAGGACTGGCATCTTATAGTACGGCTTATATTACTCCATCGTTATTTCAGTTGTATGATACGGCATTTTTTAGCGGGAATCCTGATTTAGAACCAGAGGAAAGTACTACTATTGAGGCTGGAATTGAATTTTCTCATCAGAAAAAGGCAACGATAAGTGTTGTGTATTTTGATAGAACATCTGAAAATTTTATCACTTTTGATCCTACCACTTTTGTAAATTTGAATTCTACAGAAGATATTGAAGTAAATGGAGTAGAGGTTGAGGCAAATGCACAATTCTTAGAAGATAAATTATCTATTAATGCTAATTTTACATATACTAATATTGATAAATTAGAGAATAATATTAGAATTCCAGAAAATAGTATACAGGCTTCTATAGGTTACCAGTTAGATTCTAAAACTTTCACATCTGTAAGTTATCAAATGAATAGTAAAAGGAATGATACCTTTTTTAATCCTGTCACTTTTGCTTCAGATCCTGTGGAGTTAGATAGTTATGGAATATTAGATTTTTATATTAGTCATCAATTGATGGACAACTTAAGTATTTATGCAGCTATGAATAACGTTACTAATGAAGAGTATCAAGAGATATTTGGTTTTAGTACGAGAGGTAGAAATGCTCGCATTGGATTTAATTTGAAATTTTAAGCCTAATAGATAAATAAAAAAAAGTTCCCAGATACTTATATCTGGGAACTTTTTTTAGTATTAGTTTTGTTTGATTTTTTATTTGTCAAACGTTTTATACATTCTTTCGTAGTCGAGTTGATGCATATTACTGCCTCCTAATTCGTTAAACTCAATGTTTTTGTTTTGTATGCTACTTCGATTTCCTAAGATGTCATTGATAGCAGCATTAAGAAGTGGTTCGTCAGGATCTCCAAGTACTCCCAGATTACTATAATCTTCTGGATTACTTATTTCAGGAGTAAATCCATTAAAATAATCCGTAAAGCCCACTGAGTTAATAGTTTTTAAAATCAACGGTTGCATCGCATAAGTATGACCAAGATTTAAGTTTGTTCCGGATCTAAAATAATTATCAGAATCATAAATGGTTGTGGATGCCTGGAACTTACCTCTAGTTACATCTCCTATTTGAATTACTGTAATATACGGGTCTAACCCGTTTATTATTAATTCACTGGCAGAAGCAGATCTATTTGTGGTTAGGATGTATACTCTACTAAGGTTAAGACTATTGATTCCATCTCCATTTCTTATCTGATTGTCAAAACGATTAGTGTCCCCAAACTGCGGTTGTCTGTCAGAATTCCACTCTTCTGTAGTAAAAACTTCGCCATTAAATTGTCCTGTAATCATACTAGCTAAATCCTTAGTGGTTTCTGTATCACCTCCACCATTATATCTCAGGTCTAATATAAAATCGGTAACTCCATCAGATTTAAATTGACCAAAAGCATTATTTAATTCTACTTCAAAATTAGATCTAAATCCATTATACATTAGATATCCAACTGGGTTTCCTCCCACATTTAATGTTTTAGATAAAAAAACTGGGTTTTCTGTATATTGTGTTTTTGTTAGAGAAACAGATTCTCCTGTTGGTGTAATGTTAGTTCCATCAAAAGTTGCTAAACCAATAGTGTATGACTCAGGCGATAGTAAGGTGGTCGTGTTTGAATCTGTTATTTGAGTTCCATCGATAGTATTAAAGATGTCTCCTCTTTTTATTCCTTTAGCTTCAGCATCTGTTCCTGGTAATACATAACGAACATACCCAAAAACTTGGGTAGGCTCATTTGGATATCGAACTAATCCGAATTCCATTCCATTGTTTAATGTAATGCCATCTAACAATTGTTCTAATGCAATATAATCACTAACAATCCAACTAAATTCATCTTGATCTGCAACTAAGTGATCAAAAAATGATTCTGGAGAATTAAAAGAGTTTAAGAAATCGGTGTATTCTCCATTAGAAGAAAAGCGATCATCTGCTAAATCTGGGACATCTTCCTTATATAGATACCATACATTCATTCCTCTTCTTATAAAATCTTTAATGTCGAGATCAGAAGAAGGTTGTATTACATCATCATTATCATCAAAACAACCGGTAACTATACTTCCTAAGAAAAGAAGCGCAGTAAAATATTTTAGCAATTTCATAAACTTTTTTTGTTTTATATAACCCTAAAAATAGGGACTTTATTATAATTTTAAAAAAATGTGTAACAAATTATATGTATAGTCGTCTCCCTTATATAAAGCTAACAAGTTAGTTTTGTAACAACCAACCAACACAATATGAAGGAAAGAGCATTTATAACGCTTACCAATGGTTTTAAAGACAAGCTGTACAGGTTGGCTAAAAGATTGTTGGTAAGTAATGAAGAAGCAGAGGATGCTACGCAAGAAATACTACTAAAGCTATGGAGGAATAAAACAAAAATGGCTGAGTATAAAAATGTAGAAGCATTTGCGATGACAATGACTAAGAACTATTGCTATGATAAGTTGAAAGCAAAAGAAAGTGGGAACTTAAAAATTGTACATAGTAATTATAAAGATGAACGTCCCTCATTACAACGACAAGTAGAGGCTAAGGATAGTCTAGAGTGGGTAGGTAAAATTATGGATGGATTACCAGAACAACAACGTATGATAATCCAGCTAAGGGATATAGAACAATACAATAATGCAGAAATTGCCGAAATGTTAGAGATGAATGAAACAGCGGTTAGAGTAGCATTATCAAGAGGAAGAAAAACAATAAGAGAAGAATTATTAAAAAAACACAATTATGGAGTTGGCTAAACTAGAAAAACTACTGGATAAGTATTTTGAAGGAGAAACGACACTTTCTGAAGAAAAAGAATTAAAGGTTTATTTTACCGGAGAAAGCGTGCCGTCACATTTGGAAAAATATAAAGATTTGTTTCAGTTTTTTTCTGAAGAAAGTCAAGTAACTGCTAGTTCTGAAATTAGTTTAAATACTAATACAAGTAGAGTGCCCTGGTATACCTGGATAGGTGTAGCTGCATCAATAGCCTTGATTGTGGGGCTGTTTATAAAAGATATTCCTGCAGGAGTTGATCCAGAAGGTGTATATGGTACCTATGATGATCCTGAATTAGCATTACAGAAAACCAAAGAAGCCCTTGATTTGGTAGCTAGTTTAATGAATGAGGGCAAAAAGGATTTGGTCTACCTGAACGAGTTTGATACGGCTAAAAAAGAATTAGTGTATTTAAACGAGTTCGAAACAGCCAAAAATAAATTAATAAAATAAATACGAATATTATTCCTAGAACAAGGGGATATCTTAAAATGAATCAATTATGAAAAAGTTTGTAATCATACTATTAGTAGCATTTGTACCATATATTTCTATTGCACAAAGCAATTTTGATAAATACGAAGACATGAACGATGTGTCATCTATTGTGGTAACTAGTAAAATGTTTAAATTATTAAGCAAGATGGATCTAGAAAGTAATGATCCTGAAATTAAGGATTATGTGAATCTAGTAGAAAATATTGAAAACATTAAAATCTTTGTTACCGAAAAAAATGAAATAGGTCAGAAGATGAAAGCAGATGTGCAAAAGTATCTTAAGAGTACTTCATTAGATGAACTAATGCGTTTTAAAAGCGATGGAAAAAACGTAAAGTTTTACTCTAAGCCTGGTAAAAATGATAATTACGTTACTGAATTATTTATGTTTTTAGAAGGAATGGAAAATGATGGAGGTCCTAATACAGTAGTAATGACTATTACTGGAGATATTGATCTAAGACAAGTTTCTAAAATTGCAGATCACTTAAATGTTCCTGGAGGAGAGGAACTTAAGAAAGTGAATAAGAGAAATTAAGCTTATATTTTAGTTTAAGTTACACCCAAGCTTCTTTAGGTAGAAATACCTAAGGAAGCTTATCATCAATCAAATCAACCTGTTCGGCTTGTACGAATAAAAACCAATTAAAATGAAAAATATAATAAAACTAACGTTAGTAGTCTTCGGGATGCTATTAATAAGTTGTAATAGTGAAACATCACTCCAAAGGTATTTTGTGGATCATCAAGGTGATGCAGATTTTGTTGCAGTAGACCTAGCAACAAGTCTACTAGATGCTAGAACTAAAAAAGTAAATCTTTCTGATGACGAGAGAGAAGCGCTAGAAAGTATCAAAAAAGTTAATTTCTTAGCATTACCTCTTAAAGAAGGAACAGAAACAAGGTACGAAGAAGAAAAAGCAAAGATTAATACAATACTAGATGCTAATAAGTACGAAACCTTAATGAGGTTTGGTTCTAATGGAACCAAAGCAGTGTTAAAGTATCAAGGAGAGGAAGATAATATTGATGAAATGATTGTATTTGCTTCTAATGGAGATCGAGGTTTAGCTTTAGTGAGAGTGTTAGGTGATGATATGAAACCAGGAAACGTTGCGAAACTGATGAATGCAATTGATAAAGGAGATGTAGATATTGGAGCTATAAAAGATATTTTAGGAGATGTAAAAATCGACTAATAACTACTATCAATGATCAAACAAAAAAAGCTTCGACTTATATGGTCGAAGCTTTTTTTGTTCTTTTAAATTGGAATGATTATCCACCACCACCATGAAGAACCTCCACCATTTTCTCCACCTTCATCATGATCTATTTCCTCATCTTCTTGACTACCACCACCTTTGATTGTTATCAAATTTTTAATTTCGTGTTTTTTAAACTTTTCCAACTTCATACTTTTTAAATTTTAATTTAATATTCCGTTTCTAAAATAGGAAAAATAATTTAAGGGAATTTATGTGAAAGTCAAAAAATAATTCTAATCAACTATATTCCTGTATAATTAGATGGAGTGATGGCTTTTAGTTCTGTTTTAATCGTATCAGAAACCTCAAGCGTCTCTATAAATTCTGAAATAGAATTTTGATTTATTGCAGCATTCGTTCTTGTAAGTCCTTTTAATGCTTCGTATGGATTAGGGTATCCTTCTCTTCTTAAAATGGTTTGGATAGCCTCTGCAACTACGGCCCAGTTATTTTCGAGGTCCTGAGCAAACTTTTCTTCGTTAAGTAATAACTTGTTTAACCCTTTTAGAGTAGCCTGAAAAGCAATTAATGTATGTCCAAAAGGAACACCTACATTTCTTAGTACAGTACTGTCTGTTAGATCTCGCTGTAATCTACTCACAGGTAGTTTAGCAGATAAATGCTCGAATAAAGCATTAGCAATACCAATGTTTCCTTCGCTATTTTCAAAATCAATCGGGTTTACTTTATGCGGCATAGCAGAAGATCCAACTTCGCCTTTTTTGATTTTTTGTTTGAAATAATCCATAGACACGTACGTCCATACATCACGATCCAAATCTAATATAATGGTATTAATACGTTTTAATCCATCAAACAAAGCTGCCATATGATCATAATGCTCAATCTGAGTTGTTGGGAAAGAGTGATGTAATCCTAGTTTTTCTTGTACAAAACGAGTTCCAAAATCTTTCCAATCAATTGAAGGATATGCAACTTTGTGAGCATTATAGTTACCTGTAGCTCCGCCAAATTTAGCAGCACTTGGGATATCATTTAATAAATCAAATTGAGCTTCTAATCTAGTTACGTATACCTGAAACTCTTTTCCTAATCGAGTAGGAGATGCAGGTTGCCCATGTGTACGAGCTAACATAGAGACATCAGACCATTCTTCTATTAATGATTTTAGTTTAGCTAATAATTCTAAATATTGTGGAATATAGACATCACCAATAGATTCTTTAATACTTAAAGGAATCGCCGTGTTATTAATATCCTGAGAGGTTAAACCAAAATGTATAAACTCTTTATATTCCTGTAAACCTAGATTATCAAATTTTTCTTTTATAAAATATTCAACCGCTTTTACATCGTGGTTGGTAACTTTTTCTATGTCCTTTATGGCTTGCGCGTCTTCTGTAGAAAATTCTGTGTAGATTTCTCTTAATTTTCCAAAAATCGCTGTGTCAATATCTTTTAATTGTGGTAATGGAATCTCGCATAAAGCAATAAAGTATTCTATTTCTACCAATACACGATACTTTATTAAGGCTTCTTCGCTAAAATATGTGCTTAATGATTGTGTTTTAGAAGCATAACGACCATCAATTGGCGAAATAGCTTGCAGAGGAGATAATGACATAACGTTGATTTTTTGAAAGGTGCAAAGATAATTTATTTAATAAGGAATAACGAAGTACAAAGAACGATTTTTTGATTGTCTACATATCAAAGATTAAAATTGAAGATTTATATGAATTTCATAATTATATAGATAGAAATTATGATTTATATTAATTCTCTATATCTTTTTTAAAACCATTCTTGACCGAGCTTTATATGCAGCACTTCCACTATGGTAGTTGTTTTCTAATACAATTTTTAGTTCTGGATGTATCCAATCAAATTCAGTTCCAAGAAGATATAAACTAGTCATGGAATAAGCCTTAGGGGCTACTTTCTGATCAGAAATGAGCCAATCAAAACAAGTTTCTGTTATTTTTTCTAAATGTAATGTTGAGAGCATTTCCCGAACTATAGGTAGTTTCTCTTTATAATAGGCGAGTATTAGGTATTCACATATTTTTGCCATGGGTCGTACTGCAGGATCTTGATGAACTTTAGGTATGAGTTCTACAAAGGCATCTATATAAGGTAAAATAGCTTCTAACTTTTTTTTACATAAAAATTCTAACCCCCACGATGCTCTACATGAGATCTCATCATCCACTTGATTGCAGATTTCGATAAGTTGAGGTAATAACTCAGGATTTTGCAAGATTAAGTTTGCAAAATGGCTTCGTTTTTCTCTAGAGTGGTTGGTGTTTTTAATTTCCTCTTCTAGATTAATCATGAATTCTAAATTATATGGCGATACACTATCCAGCTAATTCTTGTACCACTTTTGGGACACCAATTGTAGCTTTATCTGCTAATATGGTTAGATTTTTTTTTGGAGAAATAGCAGGTTTAGGGTCTATAAAATATATCGGTGTATCCGTAGGAGCAAATTGTACCAAACTAGCGGCCGGGTATACTTGCATAGAAGTTCCTATAATAATAAGAATATCTGCTTGTTCTGTGATTTTTATAGCTTTATCCAGCATAGGTACCTCTTCTCCGAACCAAACAATGTGTGGTCGTAACTGAGAATTATGCTCACATAAGTCACCAAGATTAAGATCTGTTTTCCAATCTAAAACTAAATTCTCATCAAATTGACTTCGGACTTTTAAGAGTTCTCCGTGTAAGTGCACTACATTGCTGCTTCCAGCACGTTCGTGTAAGTCATCTACATTTTGTGTTACAATGGTAACTTTATGTGTTTTCTCCAGTTCTACTAGTGCTAGATGCCCTTGGTTAGGACTTACGGTTGGTAACTGACTTCGTCTTTTGTTATAGAAATCTAATACTAATTTGGGGTTGTTATTCCATCCGATTGGGGAGGCGACTTCCATAATATCATGACCTTCCCATAATCCATTAGCATCTCTAAAGGTATTAATACCACTTTCTGCACTAATTCCTGCGCCCGTGAGCACAACTACGTTTTTCATTAGAATTTGTTTTTCTAAAACTATTTAAAATATTTTAATTGTAGATCTGTTTCTAAATAAAATAATGGAATTCATGGATAGAATGATTTATGAAAATTAGATGTAAACTGTAAATATTTGATTATTAGTAGTTGTATGAAACTTCGGATTATCCTGTGTTTTCTGGGTTAATTTCGCTTTTTTCTGGTCATATATACTAATTTCTTTCTTTTTTCGTTTAGAGAATCTAAACCCCATAAACCGATAACATGCAATATATTTCGATCAAAGAAATCTCCTTAAACCCCGTAAATAGTACGACTCCGTATTAATATTGTGGTTTTACCGTAACCTAAATATTATTAAAAAACATAACTTGTAGTCAGTAAATGTGTACAATTTTTTTTTGAATACTGACAGTATTTAATAACCAACGCTAACCTTTAATTGTTTACCTCATGAAATACCCTTACATCATTATTGATAATGATCAGAATTCTGCACGCACAATTCAGATCGCATTAGAAGATCACAATGATTATATCTGTACTGGAATTGCTAAAAATGAGCAAGAAGCGTTGGACTTAATTTTAGAAAGAAAACCAAGATTGGTTTTTCTTGAACCGGAAGTTCCGGGAGTTCAATCGTCCAAAACACAGTATAATTTATTGTCAGAACTAACCAAGTATATGACAAACTTACCCGAGTTTATCATTATGACTAAAACTACAGATTATGCTATAGAAGGTATACGTAATAGTGTACTGGATTATATCCTAAAACCTCTAAGCAAGAGTGATCTTATAAAAACGCTATTAAGGTTCGAGAAGGACTTTGATGAAGTAATGGATAACACACTATGCTTTAAGTCTTATGGTGATTATCGATTTGTTAATATCGATGAGGTGTTATATCTAAAAGCAGATAATAATACTACGGATTTTATAATGAGCAATGGTAATAAAGTAGAGGCGTTTAAGACGCTTAAGCATTTTCAGAACTTATTACCAGATCATTTTGTTCGTATCCATAATAGCTATATAATCAATACTAAATATGTATCTAGGATACATTTTGGTAAAGCGAAATGTGCTATTAAGAACACTAGTGATATGATTCCTTTTTCTAAATCTTATAAGACAAACGTAGAAGAAATCAAGGATACACTAGCAAAAAATAGTTTCTTATATGTGTAGTAAAAAGCACTAAGAGACTGATAATGATTAGGATGTTATTTATAAGTATCTAGTAAATGTGTATGATGACAGCCAAATTGTTTTATTTGATACTATATCACACAATATCATTTGTATAATAAAACGCAGGTCTAGAAAACCTTCCCAATTCGGGGAGGTTTTTTTGTTTTTAATAGAATTAGCTAATAACAAAGGAGGAATTTTCTGTCTGGATTATTTTTGTTTTGATAGCTAAATTTTCTTGTTGATTGGAAGCAAGTGAATTTTGTGGTTGTATAATTCCCTTATTTTCCTAGGTGCAATTTGTGTTACTTTATCTTTTTGGTTTCATATTTCTGTAATGTTGTTACGTATGTATAAGTTTGTTTTTTGAATAAAAAAATTCCCGGTGCTATCTGGTGTTTGTTTGTTGTTAGATGGTTTTTGAGACATGGGGATTTTTTCTATTTATTCTGAAGCTAAATACCTACAGTTAATAAAGGGAATTTTTTTGTAAAATTTTGGGGAATATCTATAATCCATTCTTTTTCAGGGGTCCAGGTGATTTAGTTCATGAAAAGAACAAAAGATTCTTTTTACTTGATTTTTGTTTTTTTTAAGCTTTTTTTATGGTTTTTTTTATCTAAACTAGAAGAGTAATCTATTTCCTACACTTTTTGCTGTTTTTTAAAATCGGGTCATCTACTCGTATAATCTACCCATCTACTTCTTAGAGGTACCCATCCACTAAACACACCTTAATATATTAGGCGCGAGGGGGCAATCTCCCTACATTTGTAGTGTACAATTAAGGTTATCAACCTATTACACATTTACTAAAAAGGATATACAAAGAGAAATCTAAGTATTAGCTGGCCAGCGAAATCCTTAACAACAAAAATTAGAATAGATGAAAGTCCATTCGAGCAGGGCAAAAAAAGTCTTGAAAAGGAAAAATTTTAATAACAAATAATTACAAACCAGAATAAAATATAATTATAAAAGATAAACCGTTATGAAAGCTATAAAAACTATATTCGCAGTATTATTCGTAAGTTCAATGTTCATCGCTTGTGAGTCAGACAGTATCAATGAAGAAGTAGGAATTGATGAGGTAGAGTTTGAAAATTTTGCAGGTGAAGAAGATGATGATGAAACAGTACGAGGAAACTAAAAATTAAATATAAAATATATTTAAAAGCTGTTTGTGATATGCAAACGGCTTTTTTATTTTTCGTATTTTAGTTTGATAATTATACTTACAAAGATTTTAAAGCGAAATGAACTTCCTTTCAAGAAATAAATCAATTCTATTTTTCATTGTTGTAATCGTTACTTTTTGTTCTTGCGATACAAAAACTACCGATTTCAAAGATGAAGAGTTAAAATACAAGTTAATAGATTCACATATAGAAAAATCTAAAGATGAAAGTAAAACTTTAGGAGAAAGAAAGCAAAGTGCTAATACAGCCTATGGATTATATTCCACTCTTGAAGGAGATACTAAATTAAAACTAAAAAGAATAGAGGAAATTTCTACAATATATTATGATCTAGGGGATTATGAAACTTCTTCAGAAATGGATCAAAAAATGTTAGATCTGGCTATTTCTATTAAGGATTCATTGTCTATTGCTAAATCGTATTGGTTTAGAGGTATATATTTTAGGAATAGAGAATTGGATAGTGCCTACAAGAATTTTTATCGCTCTGATAAAATATATAGTGCTTTAGATAATAGTAATTCAATGAATCCTATGGATTATGCTTTTGATCATGGTACAGTTCTTATTGACTTAGCAAAACTATGCAGAATGGTTAAGGATTATGGGCAAAGTGAAGACCTCACTATCAGAGCAATCAAAAAATTTGAACTGTCAGGAAATCTTTCTTATTTACCGTTATCATACAATAATTTAGGAATCGTTGCTAAGCATATGGAGCGTTATGATGATGCTGTAGAGTATTATTCAAGAGTTATAGAATATGCAAAAAACACGGAAAAGGAAACGTTGTATGCTGCCTTAGGAAATAATAATATAGGAACTGTTTATAAAACAATTAAAGAATATGATAAAGCGGAAGAATATTATAAAAAGGCATTATCATTTAAAGATTTTTTGGACAAAAGACCTAAGAGATACGCTAGGTACTTAGACAATCTGGCTTATGTTCAATTTTTATCAGGGAAGAATGATGAAGATATTCTTGAGGTGTTTAATAAAACCCTCAAAATAAGAGATAGTTTGGAGGATCTGGTTGGTATATCGACCAATACATTGCATTTGGCTGAATATTATCAATTAAAAGATAATGACAGTATCGCAAAGACATTTGCAGAGAGAGCGCGAGATGCTTCTTCCAAGGTCAATAATAATGTAGAGTTATTGCAGTCTTATAAATTACTCTCCCAGGTTTCGGGTAGTGGCGAAGGGTTGGTGTATGCTCAAAATTATATTAAACTAAATGATAGTCTTCAAAGAGAGGAGCGTTTGTTTAAAAATAAATTTGCTAGAATAAAGTTTGAAACTGCAGAAAAGGTTGAGAAAATTGCAGCAATAAGTAGAGAAAATCAATATTTAGTTTTTGCAATTCTTGGGTTATCTGTATTATCCTTATTGGGATATGTAATTTTTAAACAGCAGCAGAGTAATAAAGAA
The DNA here is from genome assembly GCF_943733665.1 of Aquimarina sp. Aq107. Taxonomy (NCBI): domain Bacteria; kingdom Pseudomonadati; phylum Bacteroidota; class Flavobacteriia; order Flavobacteriales; family Flavobacteriaceae; genus Aquimarina; species Aquimarina sp. Aq107. Next base: position 1,314,671 of record NZ_OX030782.1, read on the forward strand.
TTACTATTCGAGCAGAATCAGCAACAATCCAATCAAGAGATTTATCGTTTACTACTTAGTCAGCAATTAAAATTAGAAGAAGGTCGTAAGATGGAGCAACATCGTATGTCCGAGGAGTTGCATGATGGGGTATTAGGTAGACTATTTGGTGTGCGGTTAAGTCTGGATGGGATCAATCAGCGAGCTAATGATGGATTTACAGATGCCAGGAACAAATATATAGACGAGTTAAAATCCATAGAACGAGAAATTAGATTGATCTCCCATGATCTTGGTACAGAAACCTTATCACCTGATATAGCGTATGTAGATGTAGTAGAGAGTTTGGTGAGTGATTTATGTACAGTTCATAAAATGGATTTTGCATTTGCTAATGATGAAAACATAGATTGGGAGACGGTAGATGATCAGAAAAAAGTAAACCTGTTCCGTATTATACAAGAGTCTTTACAGAATATATTTAAGCACGCTCGTGCAAAAAGCGTAAAAATAAACTTCGATTATGTGGATGATAAAATAAATCTTACTATTTTAGATGATGGAATAGGATTCAAAAGCAGTAAGGTCAAAAGAGGAATTGGTTTAAAAAATATTACATCTAGAGTTACTCAAATGGATGGTGTAGTAGATTTTATAAGTAATCAGGATTCAGGTACGAAAGTATCTGTTGGTATACCAATTTAATTAATGTAAAAAGTTGTCTGATCTGGTTTTCCATATAATAATAGGTGATAACTATAGTTACTACTATATAGAACCGATAGGATAACAACTGACACACAAAATTTTAAAGATGAAGAAAAAGTTAAAAGTTCTTATGATTGATGATCATCCTATGATTATTGAAGGATACAAGAACACCTTATTAGGAGAAAATCAAAAAGAATATCAGATTAAAATAGATATCGCATCCAATTGTGATGATGCATATGATAATATTCTAAAATCTTCTAAGACGACTCCTTATGATATGCTTTTTGTGGACATTAAATTACCACCTTCCTCTGATGGGAAAATTACATCCGGAGAGGATTTAGCAAAACATGCAAAAGAATTATTACCTAAGGCTAAGATTATTATTCTTACCATGCATAGAGAAGATCATAGGATTCATAATATATTAAAGAATATAAATCCATCAGGATTTTTAATAAAAAGTGATCTTACTTCTAGTGAGTTATTATTGGCTTTTAATAATATAGTAAGTGGTACTCCTTATTATAGCGCTACGGTGAATAATCATTTTAGAAAAATGATGACTAATAACTTCTCGTTAGATGAGAAAAACCTAAAGATTTTATATCATTTGTCTAGAGGTGTAAAAACAAAGAATTTACCTAATTACGTAAGTTTGTCATTGAGTGCAATTGAGAAGCGTAAGAATCAGATAAAAGAAATGTTTTCTATTGCAAAGGCAGATGATCAAAAATTATTAGAAGAAGCACGTAAAAGAGGTTTTGTATAGGATATAAAACACTTTTTTAAACTAATATGATAAGAAGGATAGCTATTTGCTATCCTTTTTTTATTTGATAACATATCGATGGAGAGTGAAATTATCTAATGTAACTCAAAGTGAACATAAAAAAAATGGAATAATCTAATTTTTATACAGGGGATTTTTCCCTTATTTATTAATGAAATTAACTTTTTTTTATGATCTGTAATGTATTTTTATTGATTAACGTTAATTCTGTTGTTAATTGAGGTGAATCCGTAATGATATAGGTGTGTTTATATTTGGTTTTCAATAGATTAGCATCGTATTAATAATGTGCTTTAATACTTCACACAAACTTTCTTTTTATAGTTCCTTTTTCTGAAATCATAAGATGTATGATGTTTTTTAGAAGAATATCATAATATGGATTTTCGACATAATCTGTAAGTGTCGTAAAATGTTTACAGAAAAATCAAATTTATTTTAATTATGAAGAAGTTATCAAGTTTACAGGGTGTGAGTGTTTTAAGTAAAAAAGCACAAAAAACCGTTCATGGCGGGGATTATGTTATGGCTAGCTGTAGCGACTATTGCCCAGGAACAGTTCAGGGCAATATTTTTACCGGACAATGCACTTGTATTACAGGAGAGTAATCAATATACCCCATATCCTTTAATATAAACCTAAAATTATTTAATTATGAAAAATCTAAAAAATGTTATCGGTGTAACTGTATTAAGTAAAAAAGCACAAAAAACAGTTCACGGCGGTGATTATGTTATGAGTAGTTGCAGTGATTATTGTCCAGGAACTGTTCAAGGAAACATTTTTACAGGGCAATGTACCTGTATTACAGGAGAATAATGATCTAGACAGTATTATGTCGTATATATATTAGTAAAACCTTCCTTGATCGGAGGGTTTTTTTATTGAAAAGAATCATTAAAACTGATACAGTATAAGTATTTATTAAAGTTAGAGCTTCATTGTAAACTGGTATTGGATGTTCACTAATTTAATTTTTTGTGACAGATTATTTTCAACCGTAATATTCCCCAAGTTTATTAAGGGAATTTATATGTTTAATGTTATTTATTTTTAAAGGGAAATATCACTTTTTTTTCTCACTATTTTATTTACCAATTGAATTATTTTTTATTAGTACGGTTTTTAAGTAAATATTTTGAGGTTATTATTTGCTGATAATCAGATTAATATAAGTAAATTTAAAATGTTAAAAATTATATTGTTGTTTTTTTACTGTTTGGTATCGGTGTTCGTGAGTTTTATGTTAATTTTTAACACGTTGATTTTCGACAATTTTTAACATTTTAACAAGTGTTTTTTTTAGGTGTTTTTTGTTTTTTTTTATTGTTGTTTTTTAAAAAATAGTCGTTGTCTTTTTTGTGTATTTTTTAATTAAAATTTGATCTATATTATTTAGTAGTAATAGGGCTTTATCAATTGATTAATTAAAGGAATAAACTTATAATAATAGATGTGTATGAAAATAATTACTTTAAGGAATAAACTATCATTACATATATATGTATACATAGCGATGATTTTCTGGTTAAGTGACCTTTACCCTTTTTTTATAAAAAGCTTTTTGAAACTGAGATTGTTTAGATTTCTAAATAAAAGAAATATTAAGAATCTTCACAATATGTGTTGGAAATTCTTTTTTCAGAACAGACCGCCAAAGAAAATATTTTGTTTTTTTCAATTACCTCCTAATGCCGTTATACTTCATATTAGGAATTCTCTAGTAAACCTACTCCGTACCCATATTTATATAATAAACTTTAAAATACTTGATCTGCACAAAAATGCTTTTGGACTTAAGATAACCACCGTTTTATCGATAAATAAAAATTTTCTAGAGTGGTTTTTTCTAAGTTTAAAAATAGGAAGAGCAATTAAATGGTCGAGTACTCCATTAGGACTATATACGTAAGTAGTAACTTCTATATAAACCCTAACCGAATTAGTAGTAAAGAATAAACAACTGTTTGTATTTACTATTAATAGAAATTGTTTTTAAGAAAAATATTAAAATCTAAGGTGTACTGATGCAAAAAGTAAATAATAAAACTATCACTAATCGATTAATCTTTTTAAATAAATATAATACAAAGTTTAAATCGGGATTTGAAAAATTCAGGAAACTCAAATTCTTTTTATTTGTATTGTATCTAGTATGTTTTATCAATCCTAAGGATCTTTTTGCTCAGAAAAAACCGTCAATCACAAAAGTCGAAGCATATCAGAATTTTTATCCACAGGATCAAGAAAGCAGCTTGAAAGGTAATGATTTATTGCTAAGAAGATCAAAAGTAGGTTTTAAGACAGAATCGTTACCGGTTTTTTCAAGTAAATCATTTTCATCGAGATCACCATCAGATCCTCCTACTTTAGATTTAGATGAGTTTACAGTCGGTAACAATTACGAATATGATTTAGAACCAACAACAGGTAATGTTTTTGCTATTTCTAGAGGAAATGTGGCGATTACTTCTGATACAGGTACTTTATCTAGTGCTACGATAACCGTTAGTGGAACTGTAGATGCAAGTGAGTTATTAGCGATAAATAATGGAGCTGGTTTTGATTTATATTTTTTAGCAAACCCTCCTAATACGTTCACTTATGATAGAGGGGGAGGTATTATTTTACAGGTATCCCGAACGGGAACTACCTTCACCATTACAGAAACTACCAATGATCCTATTCCGAATAGTGTTTTTGAAGATTTTATAGGGATTATGTTTTATGGAGATTTAACAGATCCATATACCGAAGGAACAAGAACGATAGATATTACCTTAAATGATTCAACAGGAGGTTCCTCCTCATCTCAGACTATTATTAACATAACAAGATTACCAGAAGCTGTTGATGATAATAATAGTATCGCTGCGAATGCGGTTACACCAGTAACAGGAAACGTACTCACAAATGATGTAGATAATACACCTGGAGAGATGTTATCAGTATCTGAGGTAAATGTATTTCCTTCTGAAGTGGGTATGAGTTACAATACTTTATATGGGACATTTACCATTCAGTCAAATGGATCCTATTCATATACGGTAGATACAACGAATCCGGCAGTGGCTGGACTAATAAACGGAACTAGTTTAGATGATATCGTTGCATATACGGTAGAAGATCTTGACGGAAATTTTGATTATGGTATTTTATCAATAACTATTAACGGAGTGGATGATCCACCAGTAGCAGTAGATGATTTTAATAGCGTAACTGTAGGAGTTACGAATACCGTAACTAGTAATCTTATAGAAGGTGATGGAGTTAATGGACAAGATTTATTGGATAGGCCATTATCTATGTTAGTTTGGGAAAGTCAATTTACAAATGGACAAGAAGTGAATGGTTTATCAAGAACTATAGATGGAATAACATTAGATTTTACCGAAGCGGATCCTGATAATATAGGGACCGTTAGTAATCTGGTGTCTCAAAATACAGCTACTAATGGAGGACATACAGGATATTTATTGTTTAATATAGATCCAGCCACAAATCCAAATGCTGATACTTCTATCACAGTTGATTTTGATCAAGAAGTTTTTAACCTTGGTTTTTTAGTAGTAGATATTGATTATTCACAGGGAACAGCTTGGCAGGATCAAATGACGATTCAAGGGTTTTTGGATGGTGTCCCTGTAACTTTTACTAATACTATAACTGGCGGAATTGTAGATGCTGGTGGAGATACTTATTATGGAACAGGTTCTGCTGTACCTTCTGATGCTACGGGTAATATTAATGTGGCGTTTGATGGGCCGATTAATCAATTAGTATTATCATACAATTACGGTCCAGATGCAACTGCAGCTGATCCTGGTGGACAAATAGCAGGTATTTCGGATATTTTTTGGCAAGGAGATAATGGGGTAACGGTGATAACTATTAATGGAACTCCTGTTGTTGGAGTAACAACCGTGGCTACCACCTATGGATTTATTACTGTTAATCCAGATGGAACATATACGTATACAGTAGATACCACAAACCCTGCAGTGGCTAATTTGCTGGTAGGGCAAACTCTTACAGACACGATTCCATATATATTAGAGGATGCTTTATCAAGCACAGATAATGCTAATCTTATAATAACAATTAATGGGTCCGCTGTAGATACTGATATGGATGGAGAACCAGATTGGACTGATTTAGATGATGATAATGACGGTATATTGGATGAAAATGAATGCTATGTAAGTCAAGTACTTATTGGTAATCCTGATGGGGTAGAAGATGGTAGTTTTGGAGTAGGGTATTGGGACACTGAATATTATAGTGGGCATTTTGCAATTGTAGGTTCTACTTTTGGCAACAGTAATCAGAATAGTACACTTAATGGATCTGTAGGTACACCTACTTTTGTTGGAGAGGCTTTTTTAGGTGGAAATTCTTTAAGTTTTACGGAGTCAGGGTCTTATGCTGAAACTTCATCAGGTGTTTTTGATACAAATACGAGTACAGGTTTAGTACCTTCAAGTTATGTGGGTACAAATGTTGATGATGTGGGTTTCCAACCTTATTATCAAACAATATTTAAACGTGAAGCAGATATAGATGGAGTATTAACTTTTGGAAGCACTGGATTTAGTGTTGACGATGTATTCGAACTTTTTATTAATGGAACCAGAGAAGTTTTTGCTTCTTTTTGTTGTGGTGCTACGGATTCTCCAAATGATTCTTTTAGTTTTAATGTTACTAAAGGAGATGAACTAGAAATTAGATATACTAATTTAGGTTTTGTAGGTAGTTTTCAATTTAATTTAGAATTAACGCCTTCTTGTAATATGGATGTTGATGGAGATGGCGATCCTAATGGACAGGACTTGGATAGTGATAATGATGGTTGTGATGATGTCATAGAATCAGGTGGAGTTGATACAACTCCAGCAGATGGAGTATTAGATGGTACTGGTTTTGATGGAAATGGTCTAGTAACTGGTGGTACTGGAGGTTATGATGGAATTACAGGAAATGAATATGTAGCTACGCAATTAACAGTGGGTACTCCACCTGCAAACGAAACCGTAAATGCAGGAGAGACTGCTACTTTTAGTGTTGTTGCTACCGCTCAATCGACTACTACATTCTCTAGTGGTACGCCAAATTATACAGTGCCTCCCGCTACGGATGTATCAGGTACTATTGTATACCAATGGCAAAGAAACGGAGTAAATATTAATGGAACTACGGATGGTGGTGTATATAGTGGATTCAATGGAGCTACCTTAACAATCACAAATCCAACAACAGCTTTAGATGGGAATACATATAACGTGATTGTCACGCATCCTACTAATGTATGTATTAATGAACAAAATAGTGCAACGTTAACAGTAAATCCAACCAGTGACTTGTCACTTACCAAAGGAGTTGTATTGACTACAGATGCCGATACTAGTGGAAGTATCAGTGCTGGTGATACGGTTACTTTTAGTATTACAGTGACCAATTCAGGTCCAAACAATGCTACGGGTGTTGGCGTAGGGGATACAGTTCCAGATGGATATACGACAATAGGAAGTATTAGTGATAGTGGAAGTGAAGCAGGTGGCTTGATCAGCTGGAGTGGATTAAGTGTTACTACTACGACTCCATTAGTATTGACCTATACAGCCGTAGTTACTGCTACAGGTAACTACACAAACTTTGCAGAGGTTACCGCTAGTGATCAGACAGATTTAGATAGTACTCCAGATAGTACTCCCGATACAGATACTCCAACGGAGGATGATGAGACGAGTGCTACACCAACGGTTGCGGCAATCGCAGATTTAAGTATTGCAAAGAGTGCAGTATTGACCACGGATGCTGATACTAGTGGAAGTATCAGTGCTGGTGATACAGTTACTTTTAGTATTACAGTGACCAATTCAGGTCCAAACAATGCTACGGGTGTTGGCGTAGGGGATACATTTCCAGATGGATATACGACAATAGGAAGTATTAGTGATAGTGGAAGTGAAGCAGGTGGCTTGATCAGCTGGAGTGGATTAAGTGTTACTACTACGACTCCATTAGTATTGACCTATACAGCCGTAGTTACTGCTACAGGTAACTACACAAACTTTGCAGAAGTTACGGCTAGTGATCAGACAGATTTAGATAGTACTCCAGATAGTACTCCCGATACAGATACTCCAACGGAGGATGATGAGACGAGTGCTACACCAACGGTTGCGGCAATCGCAGATTTAAGTATTGCAAAGAGTGCAGTATTGACCACGGATGCTGATACTAGTGGAAGTATCAGTGCTGGTGATACAGTTACTTTTAGTATTACAGTGACCAATTCAGGTCCAAACAATGCTACGGGTGTTGGCGTAGGGGATACATTTCCAGATGGATATACGACAATAGGAAGTATTAGTGATAGTGGAAGTGAAGCAGGTGGCTTGATCAGCTGGAGTGGATTAAGTGTTACTACTACGACTCCATTAGTATTGACCTATACAGCCGTAGTTACTGCTACAGGTAACTACACAAACTTTGCAGAAGTTACGGCTAGTGATCAGACAGATTTAGATAGTACTCCAGATAGTACTCCCGATACAGATACTCCAACGGAGGATGATGAGACGAGTGCTACACCAACGGTTGCGGCAATCGCAGATTTAAGTATTGCAAAGAGTGCAGTATTGACCACGGATGCTGATACTAGTGGAAGTATCAGTGCTGGTGATACAGTTACTTTTAGTATTACAGTGACCAATTCAGGTCCAAACAATGCTACGGGTGTTGGCGTAGGGGATACAGTTCCAGATGGCTATACAACAATAGGAAGTATTAGTGATAGTGGAAGTGAAGCAGGTGGCTTGATCAGCTGGAGTGGATTAAGTGTTACTACTACGACTCCATTAGTATTGACCTATACAGCCGTAGTTACTGCTACAGGTAACTACACAAACTTTGCAGAGGTTACGGCTAGTGATCAGACAGATTTAGATAGTACTCCAGATAGTACTCCCGATACAGATACTCCAACGGAGGATGATGAGACGAGTGCTACACCAACGGTTGCGGCAATCGCAGATTTAAGTATTGCAAAGAGTGCAGTATTGACCACGGATGCTGATACTAGTGGAAGTATCAGTGCTGGTGATACAGTTACTTTTAGTATTACAGTGACCAATTCAGGTCCAAACAATGCTACGGGTGTTGGCGTAGGGGATACAGTTCCAGATGGATATACGACAATAGGAAGTATTAGTGATAGTGGAAGTGAAGCAGGTGGCTTGATCAGCTGGAGTGGATTAAGTGTTACTACTACGACTCCATTAGTATTGACCTATACAGCCGTAGTTACTGCTACAGGTAACTACACAAACTTTGCAGAAGTTACGGCTAGTGATCAGACAGATTTAGATAGTACTCCAGATAGTACTCCCGATACAGATACTCCAACGGAGGATGATGAGACGAGTGCTACACCAACGGTTGCGGCAATCGCAGATTTAAGTATTGCAAAGAGTGCAGTATTGACTACAGATGCCGATACTAGTGGAAGTATCAGTGCTGGTGATACAGTTACTTTTAGTATTACAGTGACCAATTCAGGTCCAAACAATGCTACGGGTGTTGGCGTAGGGGATACAGTTCCAGATGGTTATACGACAATAGGAAGTATTAGTGATAGTGGAAGTGAAGCAGGTGGCTTGATCAGCTGGAGTGGATTAAGTGTTACTACTACGACTCCATTAGTATTGACCTATACAGCCGTAGTTACTGCTACAGGTAACTACACAAACTTTGCAGAAGTTACGGCTAGTGATCAGACAGATTTAGATAGTACTCCAGATAGTACTCCCGATACAGATACTCCAACGGAGGATGATGAGACGAGTGCTACACCAACGGTTGCGGCAATCGCAGATTTAAGTATTGCAAAGAGTGCAGTATTGACCACGGATGCTGATACTAGTGGTAGTATCAGTGCTGGTGATACAGTTACTTTTAGTATTACAGTGACCAATTCAGGTCCAAACAATGCTACGGGTGTTGGCGTAGGGGATACAGTTCCAGATGGTTATACGACAATAGGAAGTATTAGTGATAGTGGAAGTGAAGCAGGTGGCTTGATCAGCTGGAGTGGATTAAGTGTTACTACTACGACTCCATTAGTATTGACCTATACAGCCGTAGTTACTGCTACAGGTAACTACACAAACTTTGCAGAAGTTACGGCTAGTGATCAGACAGATTTAGATAGTACTCCAGATAGTACTCCCGATACAGATACTCCAACGGAGGATGATGAGACGAGTGCTACACCAACGGTTGCGGCAATCGCAGATTTAAGTATTGCAAAGAGTGCAGTATTGACCACGGATGCTGATACTAGTGGAAGTATCAGTGCTGGTGATACAGTTACTTTTAGTATTACAGTGACCAATTCAGGTCCAAACAATGCTACGGGTGTTGGCGTAGGGGATACAGTTCCAGATGGATATACGACAATAGGAAGTATTAGTGATAGTGGAAGTGAAGCAGGTGGCTTGATCAGCTGGAGTGGATTAAGTGTTACTACTACGACTCCATTAGTATTGACCTATACAGCCGTAGTTACTGCTACAGGTAACTACACAAACTTTGCAGAGGTTACCGCTAGTGATCAGACAGATTTAGATAGTACTCCAGATAGTACTCCCGATACAGATACTCCAACGGAGGATGATGAGACGAGTGCTACACCAACGGTTGCGGCAATCGCAGATTTAAGTATTGCAAAGAGTGCAGTATTGACCACGGATGCTGATACTAGTGGTAGTATCAGTGCTGGTGATACAGTTACTTTTAGTATTACAGTGACCAATTCAGGTCCAAACAATGCTACGGGTGTTGGCGTAGGGGATACATTTCCAGATGGATATACGACAATAGGAAGTATTAGTGATAGTGGAAGTGAAGCAGGTGGCTTGATCAGCTGGAGTGGATTAAGTGTTACTACTACGACTCCATTAGTATTGACCTATACAGCCGTAGTTACTGCTACAGGTAACTACACAAACTTTGCAGAAGTTACGGCTAGTGATCAGACAGATTTAGATAGTACTCCAGATAGTACTCCCGATACAGATACTCCAACGGAGGATGATGAGACGAGTGCTACACCAACGGTTGCGGCAATCGCAGATTTAAGTATTGCAAAGAGTGCAGTATTGACCACGGATGCTGATACTAGTGGTAGTATCAGTGCTGGTGATACAGTTACTTTTAGTATTACAGTGACCAATTCAGGTCCAAACAATGCTACGGGTGTTGGCGTAGGGGATACATTTCCAGATGGATATACGACAATAGGAAGTATTAGTGATAGTGGAAGTGAAGCAGGTGGCTTGATCAGCTGGAGTGGATTAAGTGTTACTACTACGACTCCATTAGTATTGACCTATACAGCCGTAGTTACTGCTACAGGTAACTACACAAACTTTGCAGAAGTTACGGCTAGTGATCAGACAGATTTAGATAGTACTCCAGATAGTACTCCCGATACAGATACTCCAACGGAGGATGATGAGACGAGTGCTACACCAACGGTTGCGGCAATCGCAGATTTAAGTATTGCAAAGAGTGCAGTATTGACTACAGATGCTGATACTAGTGGAAGTATCAGTGCTGGTGATACGGTTACTTTTAGTATTACAGTGACCAATTCAGGTCCAAACAATGCTACGGGTGTTGGCGTAGGGGATACAGTTCCAGATGGATATACGACAATAGGAAGTATTAGTGATAGTGGAAGTGAAGCAGGTGGCTTGATCAGCTGGAGTGGATTAAGTGTTACTACTACGACTCCATTAGTATTGACCTATACAGCCGTAGTTACTGCTACAGGTAACTACACAAACTTTGCAGAAGTTACGGCTAGTGATCAGACAGATTTAGATAGTACTCCAGATAGTACTCCCGATACAGATACTCCAACGGAGGATGATGAGACGAGTGCTACGCCAACGGTTGCGGCAATTGCAGATTTAAGTATTGCAAAGAGTGCAGTGTTGACTACAGATGCCGATACTAGTGGAAGTATCAGTGCTGGTGATACGGTTACTTTTAGTATTACAGTGACCAATTCAGGTCCAAACAATGCTACGGGTGTTGGCGTAGGGGATACAGTTCCAGATGGATATACGACAATAGGAAGTATTAGTGATAGTGGAAGTGAAGCAGGTGGCTTGATCAGCTGGAGTGGATTAAGTGTTACTACTACGACTCCATTAGTATTGACCTATACAGCCGTAGTTACTGCTACAGGTAACTACACAAACTTTGCAGAAGTTACGGCTAGTGATCAGACAGATTTAGATAGTACTCCAGATAGTACTCCCGATACAGATACTCCAACGGAGGATGATGAGACGAGTGCTACACCAACGGTTGCGGCAATCGCAGATTTAAGTATTGCAAAGAGTGCAGTATTGACCACGGATGCTGATACTAGTGGAAGTATCAGTGCTGGTGATACAGTTACTTTTAGTATTACAGTGACCAATTCAGGTCCAAACAATGCTACGGGTGTTGGCGTAGGGGATACAGTTCCAGATGGCTATACGACAATAGGAAGTATTAGTGATAGTGGAAGTGAAGCAGGTGGCTTGATCAGCTGGAGTGGATTAAGTGTTACTACTACGACTCCATTAGTATTGACCTATACAGCCGTAGTTACTGCTACAGGTAACTACACAAACTTTGCAGAGGTTACCGCTAGTGATCAGACAGATTTAGATAGTACTCCAGATAGTACTCCCGATACAGATACTCCAACGGAGGATGATGAGACGAGTGCTACACCAACGGTTGCGGCAATCGCAGATTTAAGTATTGCAAAGAGTGCAGTATTGACCACGGATGCTGATACTAGTGGTAGTATCAGTGCTGGTGATACAGTTACTTTTAGTATTACAGTGACCAATTCAGGTCCAAACAATGCTACGGGTGTTGGCGTAGGGGATACAGTTCCAGATGGATATACGACAATAGGAAGTATTAGTGATAGTGGAAGTGAAGCAGGTGGCTTGATCAGCTGGAGTGGATTAAGTGTTACTACTACGACTCCATTAGTATTGACCTATACAGCCGTAGTTACTGCTACAGGTAACTACACAAACTTTGCAGAAGTTACGGCTAGTGATCAGACAGATTTAGATAGTACTCCAGATAGTACTCCCGATACAGATACTCCAACGGAGGATGATGAGACGAGTGCTACACCAACGGTTGCGGCAATCGCAGATTTAAGTATTGCAAAGAGTGCAGTATTGACCACGGATGCTGATACTAGTGGAAGTATCAGTGCTGGTGATACGGTTACTTTTAGTATTACAGTGACCAATTCAGGTCCAAACAATGCTACGGGTGTTGGCGTAGGGGATACAGTTCCAGATGGCTATACAACAATAGGAAGTATTAGTGATAGTGGAAGTGAAGCAGGTGGCTTGATCAGCTGGAGTGGATTAAGTGTTACTACTACGACTCCATTAGTATTGACCTATACAGCCGTAGTTACTGCTACAGGTAACTACACAAACTTTGCAGAAGTTACGGCTAGTGATCAGACAGATTTAGATAGTACTCCAGATAGTACTCCCGATACAGATACTCCAACGGAGGATGATGAGACGAGTGCTACACCAACGGTTGCGGCAATCGCAGATTTAAGTATTGCAAAGAGTGCAGTATTGACTACAGATGCCGATACTAGTGGAAGTATCAGTGCTGGTGATACGGTTACTTTTAGTATTACAGTGACCAATTCAGGTCCAAACAATGCTACGGGTGTTGGCGTAGGGGATACATTTCCAGATGGTTATACAACAATAGGAAGTATTAGTGATAGTGGAAGTGAAGCAGGTGGCTTGATCAGCTGGAGTGGATTAAGTGTTACTACTACGACTCCATTAGTATTGACCTATACAGCCGTAGTTACTGCTACAGGTAACTACACAAACTTTGCAGAAGTTACGGCTAGTGATCAGACAGATTTAGATAGTACTCCAGATAGTACTCCCGATACAGATACTCCAACGGAGGATGATGAGACGAGTGCTACACCAACGGTTGCGGCAATCGCAGATTTAAGTATTGCAAAGAGTGCAGTATTGACCACGGATGCTGATACTAGTGGAAGTATCAGTGCTGGTGATACAGTTACTTTTAGTATTACAGTGACCAATTCAGGTCCAAACAATGCTACGGGTGTTGGCGTAGGGGATACAGTTCCAGATGGATATACGACAATAGGAAGTATTAGTGATAGTGGAAGTGAAGCAGGTGGCTTGATCAGCTGGAGTGGATTAAGTGTTACTACTACGACTCCATTAGTATTGACCTATACAGCCGTAGTTACTGCTACAGGTAACTACACAAACTTTGCAGAAGTTACGGCTAGTGATCAGACAGATTTAGATAGTACTCCAGATAGTACTCCCGATACAGATACTCCAACGGAGGATGATGAGACGAGTGCTACACCAACGGTTGCGGCAATCGCAGATTTAAGTATTGCAAAGAGTGCAGTATTGACCACGGATGCTGATACTAGTGGAAGTATCAGTGCTGGTGATACAGGTTACTTTTAGTATTACAGTGACCAATTCAGGTCCAAACAATGCTACGGGTGTTGGCGTAGGGGATACATTTCCAGATGGATATACGACAATAGGAAGTATTAGTGATAGTGGAAGTGAAGCAGGTGGCTTGATCAGCTGGAGTGGATTAAGTGTTACTACTACGACTCCATTAGTATTGACCTATACAGCCGTAGTTACTGCTACAGGTAACTACACAAACTTTGCAGAAGTTACGGCTAGTGATCAGACAGATTTAGATAGTACTCCAGATAGTACTCCCGATACAGATACTCCAACGGAGGATGATGAGACGAGTGCTACACCAACGGTTGCGGCAATCGCAGATTTAAGTATTGCAAAGAGTGCAGTATTGACCACGGATGCTGATACTAGTGGAAGTATCAGTGCTGGTGATACGGTTACTTTTAGTATTACAGTGACCAATTCAGGTCCAAACAATGCTACGGGTGTTGGCGTAGGGGATACATTTCCAGATGGATTATACGACAATAGGAAGTATTAGTGATAGTGGAAGTGAAGCAGGTGGCTTGATCAGCTGGAGTGGATTAAGTGTTACTACTACGACTCCATTAGTATTGACCTATACAGCCGTAGTTACTGCTACAGGTAACTACACAAACTTTGCAGAAGTTACGGCTAGTGATCAGACAGATTTAGATAGTACTCCAGATAGTACTCCCGATACAGATACTCCAACGGAGGATGATGAGACGAGTGCTACACCAACGGTTGCGGCAATCGCAGATTTAAGTATTGCAAAGAGTGCAGTATTGACCACGGATGCTGATACTAGTGGTAGTATCAGTGCTGGTGATACAGTTACTTTTAGTATTACAGTGACCAATTCAGGTCCAAACAATGCTACGGGTGTTGGCGTAGGGGATACAGTTCCAGATGGATATACGACAATAGGAAGTATTAGTGATAGTGGAAGTGAAGCAGGTGGCTTGATCAGCTGGAGTGGATTAAGTGTTACTACTACGACTCCATTAGTATTGACCTATACAGCCGTAGTTACTGCTACAGGTAACTACACAAACTTTGCAGAAGTTACGGCTAGTGATCAGACAGATTTAGATAGTACTCCAGATAGTACTCCCGATACAGATACTCCAACGGAGGATGATGAGACGAGTGCTACACCAACGGTTGCGGCAATCGCAGATTTAAGTATTGCAAAGAGTGCAGTATTGACTACAGATGCTGATACTAGTGGAAGTATCAGTGCTGGTGATACAGTTACTTTTAGTATTACAGTGACCAATTCAGGTCCAAACAATGCTACGGGTGTTGGCGTAGGGGATACAGTTCCAGATGGATATACGACAATAGGAAGTATTAGTGATAGTGGAAGTGAAGCAGGTGGCTTGATCAGCTGGAGTGGATTAAGTGTTACTACTACGACTCCATTAGTATTGACCTATACAGCCGTAGTTACTGCTACAGGTAACTACACAAACTTTGCAGAAGTTACGGCTAGTGATCAGACAGATTTAGATAGTACTCCAGATAGTACTCCCGATACAGATACTCCAACGGAGGATGATGAGACGAGTGCTACACCAACGGTTGCGGCAATCGCAGATTTAAGTATTGCAAAGAGTGCAGTATTGACCACGGATGCTGATACTAGTGGTAGTATCAGTGCTGGTGATACAGTTACTTTTAGTATTACAGTGACCAATTCAGGTCCAAACAATGCTACGGGTGTTGGCGTAGGGGATACAGTTCCAGATGGATATACGACAATAGGAAGTATTAGTGATAGTGGAAGTGAAGCAGGTGGCTTGATCAGCTGGAGTGGATTAAGTGTTACTACTACGACTCCATTAGTATTGACCTATACAGCCGTAGTTACTGCTACAGGTAACTACACAAACTTTGCAGAGGTTACCGCTAGTGATCAGACAGATTTAGATAGTACTCCAGATAGTACTCCCGATACAGATACTCCAACGGAGGATGATGAGACGAGTGCTACACCAACGGTTGCGGCAATCGCAGATTTAAGTATTGCAAAGAGTGCAGTATTGACCACGGATGCTGATACTAGTGGAAGTATCAGTGCTGGTGATACAGTTACTTTTAGTATTACAGTGACCAATTCAGGTCCAAACAATGCTACGGGTGTTGGCGTAGGGGATACAGTTCCAGATGGTTATACAACAATAGGAAGTATTAGTGATAGTGGAAGTGAAGCAGGTGGCTTGATCAGCTGGAGTGGATTAAGTGTTACTACTACGACTCCATTAGTATTGACCTATACAGCCGTAGTTACTGCTACAGGTAACTACACAAACTTTGCAGAAGTTACGGCTAGTGATCAGACAGATTTAGATAGTACTCCAGATAGTACTCCCGATACAGATACTCCAACGGAGGATGATGAGACGAGTGCTACACCAACGGTTGCGGCAATCGCAGATTTAAGTATTGCAAAGAGTGCAGTATTGACCACGGATGCTGATACTAGTGGAAGTATCAGTGCTGGTGATACAGTTACTTTTAGTATTACAGTGACCAATTCAGGTCCAAACAATGCTACGGGTGTTGGCGTAGGGGATACATTTCCAGATGGTTATACAACAATAGGAAGTATTAGTGATAGTGGAAGTGAAGCAGGTGGCTTGATCAGCTGGAGTGGATTAAGTGTTACTACTACGACTCCATTAGTATTGACCTATACAGCCGTAGTTACTGCTACAGGTAACTACACAAACTTTGCAGAAGTTACGGCTAGTGATCAGACAGATTTAGATAGTACTCCAGATAGTACTCCCGATACAGATACTCCAACGGAGGATGATGAGACGAGTGCTACACCAACGGTTGCGGCAATCGCAGATTTAAGTATTGCAAAGAGTGCAGTATTGACTACAGATGCGGATACTAGTGGTAGTATCAGTGCTGGTGATACAGTTACTTTTAGTATTACAGTGACCAATTCAGGTCCAAACAATGCTACGGGTGTTGGCGTAGGGGATACAGTTCCAGATGGATATACGACAATAGGAAGTATTAGTGATAGTGGAAGTGAAGCAGGTGGCTTGATCAGCTGGAGTGGATTAAGTGTTACTACTACGACTCCATTAGTATTGACCTATACAGCCGTAGTTACTGCTACAGGTAACTACACAAACTTTGCAGAAGTTACGGCTAGTGATCAGACAGATTTAGATAGTACTCCAGATAGTACTCCCGATACAGATACTCCAACGGAGGATGATGAGACGAGTGCTACACCAACGGTTGCGGCAATCGCAGATTTAAGTATTGCAAAGAGTGCAGTATTGACTACAGATGCCGATACTAGTGGAAGTATCAGTGCTGGTGATACAGTTACTTTTAGTATTACAGTGACCAATTCAGGTCCAAACAATGCTACGGGTGTTGGCGTAGGGGATACAGTTCCAGATGGCTATACAACAATAGGAAGTATTAGTGATAGTGGAAGTGAAGCAGGTGGCTTGATCAGCTGGAGTGGATTAAGTGTTACTACTACGACTACGACTCCATTAGTATTGACCTATACAGCCGTAGTTACTGCTACAGGTAACTACACAAACTTTGCAGAAGTTACGGCTAGTGATCAGACAGATTTAGATAGTACTCCAGATAGTACTCCCGATACAGATACTCCAACGGAGGATGATGAGACGAGTGCTACGCCAACGGTTGCGGCAATTGCAGATTTAAGTATTGCAAAGAGTGCAGTGTTGACTACAGATGCCGATACTAGTGGAAGTATCAGTGCTGGTGATACGGTTACTTTTAGTATTACAGTGACCAATTCAGGTCCAAACAATGCTACGGGTGTTGGCGTAGGGGATACAGTTCCAGATGGATATACGACAATAGGAAGTATTAGTGATAGTGGAAGTGAAGCAGGTGGCTTGATCAGCTGGAGTGGATTAAGTGTTACTACTACGACTCCATTAGTATTGACCTATACAGCCGTAGTTACTGCTACAGGTAACTACACAAACTTTGCAGAAGTTACGGCTAGTGATCAGACAGATTTAGATAGTACTCCAGATAGTACTCCCGATACAGATACTCCAACGGAGGATGATGAGACGAGTGCTACACCAACGGTTGCGGCAATCGCAGATTTAAGTATTGCAAAGAGTGCAGTATTGACCACGGATGCTGATACTAGTGGAAGTATCAGTGCTGGTGATACAGTTACTTTTAGTATTACAGTGACCAATTCAGGTCCAAACAATGCTACGGGTGTTGGCGTAGGGGATACAGTTCCAGATGGCTATACGACAATAGGAAGTATTAGTGATAGTGGAAGTGAAGCAGGTGGCTTGATCAGCTGGAGTGGATTAAGTGTTACTACTACGACTCCATTAGTATTGACCTATACAGCCGTAGTTACTGCTACAGGTAACTACACAAACTTTGCAGAGGTTACCGCTAGTGATCAGACAGATTTAGATAGTACTCCAGATAGTACTCCCGATACAGATACTCCAACGGAGGATGATGAGACGAGTGCTACACCAACGGTTGCGGCAATCGCAGATTTAAGTATTGCAAAGAGTGCAGTATTGATCACGGATGCTGATACTAGTGGTAGTATCAGTGCTGGTGATACAGTTACTTTTAGTATTACAGTGACCAATTCAGGTCCAAACAATGCTACGGGTGTTGGCGTAGGGGATACAGTTCCAGATGGATATACGACAATAGGAAGTATTAGTGATAGTGGAAGTGAAGCAGGTGGCTTGATCAGCTGGAGTGGATTAAGTGTTACTACTACGACTCCATTAGTATTGACCTATACAGCCGTAGTTACTGCTACAGGTAACTACACAAACTTTGCAGAAGTTACGGCTAGTGATCAGACAGATTTAGATAGTACTCCAGATAGTACTCCCGATACAGATACTCCAACGGAGGATGATGAGACGAGTGCTACACCAACGGTTGCGGCAATCGCAGATTTAAGTATTGCAAAGAGTGCAGTATTGACTACAGATGCTGATACTAGTGGAAGTATCAGTGCTGGTGATACGGTTACTTTTAGTATTACAGTGACCAATTCAGGTCCAAACAATGCTACGGGTGTTGGCGTAGGGGATACAGTTCCAGATGGATATACGACAATAGGAAGTATTAGTGATAGTGGAAGTGAAGCAGGTGGCTTGATCAGCTGGAGTGGATTAAGTGTTACTACTACGACTCCATTAGTATTGACCTATACAGCCGTAGTTACTGCTACAGGTAACTACACAAACTTTGCAGAAGTTACGGCTAGTGATCAGACAGATTTAGATAGTACTCCAGATAGTACTCCCGATACAGATACTCCAACGGAGGATGATGAGACGAGTGCTACGCCAACGGTTGCGGCAATTGCAGATTTAAGTATTGCAAAGAGTGCAGTGTTGACTACAGATGCCGATACTAGTGGAAGTATCAGTGCTGGTGATACGGTTACTTTTAGTATTACAGTGACCAATTCAGGTCCAAACAATGCTACGGGTGTTGGCGTAGGGGATACAGTTCCAGATGGTTATACGACAATAGGAAGTATTAGTGATAGTGGAAGTGAAGCAGGTGGCTTGATCAGCTGGAGTGGATTAAGTGTTACTACTACGACTCCATTAGTATTGACCTATACAGCCGTAGTTACTGCTACAGGTAACTACACAAACTTTGCAGAAGTTACGGCTAGTGATCAGACAGATTTAGATAGTACTCCAGATAGTACTCCCGATACAGATACTCCAACGGAGGATGATGAGACGAGTGCTACACCAACGGTTGCGGCAATCGCAGATTTAAGTATTGCAAAGAGTGCAGTATTGACCACGGATGCTGATACTAGTGGAAGTATCAGTGCTGGTGATACAGTTACTTTTAGTATTACAGTGACCAATTCAGGTCCAAACAATGCTACGGGTGTTGGCGTAGGGGATACAGTTCCAGATGGCTATACGACAATAGGAAGTATTAGTGATAGTGGAAGTGAAGCAGGTGGCTTGATCAGCTGGAGTGGATTAAGTGTTACTACTACGACTCCATTAGTATTGACCTATACAGCCGTAGTTACTGCTACAGGTAACTACACAAACTTTGCAGAGGTTACCGCTAGTGATCAGACAGATTTAGATAGTACTCCAGATAGTACTCCCGATACAGATACTCCAACGGAGGATGATGAGACGAGTGCTACACCAACGGTTGCGGCAATCGCAGATTTAAGTATTGCAAAGAGTGCAGTATTGACCACGGATGCTGATACTAGTGGTAGTATCAGTGCTGGTGATACAGTTACTTTTAGTATTACAGTGACCAATTCAGGTCCAAACAATGCTACGGGTGTTGGCGTAGGGGATACAGTTCCAGATGGATATACGACAATAGGAAGTATTAGTGATAGTGGAAGTGAAGCAGGTGGCTTGATCAGCTGGAGTGGATTAAGTGTTACTACTACGACTCCATTAGTATTGACCTATACAGCCGTAGTTACTGCTACAGGTAACTACACAAACTTTGCAGAAGTTACGGCTAGTGATCAGACAGATTTAGATAGTACTCCAGATAGTACTCCCGATACAGATACTCCAACGGAGGATGATGAGACGAGTGCTACACCAACGGTTGCGGCAATCGCAGATTTAAGTATTGCAAAGAGTGCAGTATTGACCACGGATGCTGATACTAGTGGAAGTATCAGTGCTGGTGATACGGTTACTTTTAGTATTACAGTGACCAATTCAGGTCCAAACAATGCTACGGGTGTTGGCGTAGGGGATACAGTTCCAGATGGCTATACAACAATAGGAAGTATTAGTGATAGTGGAAGTGAAGCAGGTGGCTTGATCAGCTGGAGTGGATTAAGTGTTACTACTACGACTCCATTAGTATTGACCTATACAGCCGTAGTTACTGCTACAGGTAACTACACAAACTTTGCAGAAGTTACGGCTAGTGATCAGACAGATTTAGATAGTACTCCAGATAGTACTCCCGATACAGATACTCCAACGGAGGATGATGAGACGAGTGCTACACCAACGGTTGCGGCAATCGCAGATTTAAGTATTGCAAAGAGTGCAGTATTGACTACAGATGCCGATACTAGTGGAAGTATCAGTGCTGGTGATACGGTTACTTTTAGTATTACAGTGACCAATTCAGGTCCAAACAATGCTACGGGTGTTGGCGTAGGGGATACATTTCCAGATGGTTATACAACAATAGGAAGTATTAGTGATAGTGGAAGTGAAGCAGGTGGCTTGATCAGCTGGAGTGGATTAAGTGTTACTACTACGACTCCATTAGTATTGACCTATACAGCCGTAGTTACTGCTACAGGTAACTACACAAACTTTGCAGAAGTTACGGCTAGTGATCAGACAGATTTAGATAGTACTCCAGATAGTACTCCCGATACAGATACTCCAACGGAGGATGATGAGACGAGTGCTACACCAACGGTTGCGGCAATCGCAGATTTAAGTATTGCAAAGAGTGCAGTATTGACCACGGATGCTGATACTAGTGGAAGTATCAGTGCTGGTGATACAGTTACTTTTAGTATTACAGTGACCAATTCAGGTCCAAACAATGCTACGGGTGTTGGCGTAGGGGATACAGTTCCAGATGGTTATACGACAATAGGAAGTATTAGTGATAGTGGAAGTGAAGCAGGTGGCTTGATCAGCTGGAGTGGATTAAGTGTTACTACTACGACTCCATTAGTATTGACCTATACAGCCGTAGTTACTGCTACAGGTAACTACACAAACTTTGCAGAAGTTACGGCTAGTGATCAGACAGATTTAGATAGTACTCCAGATAGTACTCCCGATACAGATACTCCAACGGAGGATGATGAGACGAGTGCTACGCCTGACGTTCCAAATCTAAGTGTTATCAAGACAGTTAGAGTTGCAGGATCTGTATTAAATGATGTAATCGAATATGATATTGTGGTTACCAATACAGGTAATGTTACTTTGACAGATATTGAGATCACTGATGATAATGCAGATGCAGGAAGTATTGTAGGTAGCCCAATAGTTAGTCTAGCACCAGGAGTTAGTGTAACAGTAACGGCGAATCAAACAATTACTCAGGCTGATATTGATGCAGGTTATATAGAGAACAGTGCTACAGCAACAGGAGATAGTCCATTAGGAGGTCCAGATGATGTTAGTGATGTATCTGATGCCGGTGATGAGACTGTTGAGACACCAGATGGAGATGGTAGTACAGATTCAGATCCTACTAATGATACAACGGTGACTACCTTTACACCATCACCAAGTCTAAGTGTTATCAAGACAGTTAGAGTTGCTGGATCTGTATTGAATGATGTAATCGAATATGATATTGTGGTTACCAATACAGGTAATGTTACTTTGACAAATATTGAGATCACTGATGATAATGCAGATGCAGGAAGTATTGTAGGTAGTCCAATAGTTAGTTTAGCACCAGGAGTTAGTGTAACAGTAACGGCGAATCAAACAATTACTCAGGCTGATATTGATGCAGGTTATATAGAGAACAGTGCTACAGCAACAGGAGATAGTCCATTAGGAGGTCCAGATGATGTTAGTGATGTATCCGATGCTGGTGATGAGACTGTTGAGACACCAGATGGAGATGGTAGTACAGATTCAGATCCTACTAATGATACAACGGTGACTACCTTTACACCATCACCAAATCTAAGTGTTATCAAGACAGTTAGAGTTGCAGGATCTGTATTAAATGATGTAATCGAATATGATATTGTGGTTACCAATACAGGTAATGTTACTTTGACAGATATTGAGATCACTGATGATAATGCAGATGCAGGAAGTATTGTAGGTAGCCCAATAGTTAGTCTAGCACCAGGAGTTAGTGTAACAGTAACGGCGAATCAAACAATTACTCAGGCTGATATTGATGCAGGTTATATAGAGAACAGTGCTACAGCAACAGGAGATAGTCCATTAGGAGGTCCAGATGATGTTAGTGATGTATCTGATGCCGGTGATGAGACTGTTGAGACACCAGATGGAGATGGTAGTACAGATTCAGATCCTACTAATGATACAACGGTGACTACCTTTACACCATCACCAAGTCTAAGTGTTATCAAGACAGTTAGAGTTGCTGGATCTGTATTGAATGATGTAATCGAATATGATATTGTGGTTACCAATACAGGTAATGTTACTTTGACAAATATTGAGATCACTGATGATAATGCAGATGCAGGAAGTATTGTAGGTAGTCCAATAGTTAGTTTAGCACCAGGAGTTAGTGTAACAGTAACGGCGAATCAAACAATTACTCAGGCTGATATTGATGCAGGTTATATAGAGAACAGTGCTACAGCAACAGGAGATAGTCCATTAGGAGGTCCAGATGATGTTAGTGATGTATCTGATGCTGGTGATGAGACTGTTGAGACACCAGATGGAGATGGTAGTACAGATTCAGATCCTACTAATGATACCACGGTGACTGATTTAAGTCAAGATCCAGAATTAACATTAGTTAAAACAGGTGTAGCTAGCGGTTCTAATGTAGGAGATGTTATTACATACACTTTTACAGTTACTAATACAGGAGATGTAACTATTGATAATATCTTTATAGATGATATTCTTACAGGAAGTACAAATCTTGCTGTTAGTCCATCAATATTAGCTCCAGGTGAAGAAGGTATTGCTACAGTAGAGTATGTGATTACACAGACCGATATTAATAATGGTGAAGTGATCAATAGTGCAACTGTAATTGGAGATGATCCTGATGACAATGATGTTATTGATATATCTGATAATGGAGATGAGACTGTTGATGATAATGGAGATGGTGATCCTACCAATGATGAGACGATTACGGATATAGAACAGCTACCTAATTTAGCTTTAACTAAGACAGGTTTTTATGTTGATGTTAATGGTGATGATCTTCCAAATGTAGGCGATGAGATTCAGTACACCTTTACGGTAGAGAACACAGGTAATGTTGATGTTACTAATATTGTTCTTACTGATCCATTGGAGGGTATTGTTGTTACTGGAGGTCCAATAGATTTAGCAGTTGGCGAGATAGATATGACCACATTTACTGCTACTTATGTATTAACGGCAGAGGATGTTCTTTTAGGAGAAGTTATAAACCAAGCTACAGTGACTGGTCAGGATCCAAATGGAGATGATGTTATTGATCTTTCTGATGATCCTACAGATACAACAGATGTAGATCTTGATAATGATGGAGATGCAGAAGATGAAACGGTAATTGAAATTCTTGCAGATGATCCAATCATAATCTATACAGGTATAACTCCTAATGGAGATGGAATCAATGATAATTTTAGGATTGTAGGTTTAAGAAACTTCCCAGATAATACATTAAGAATCTATAACAGATGGGGAGTTCAGGTATTTGAAGAAGATGGTTATGAACAACCAGGTGTAGAGTTGTTTACAGGAATAAGTAATGGTAGAGTTACTATTTCGCAGAATAATAAATTACCTGTAGGTACCTATTACTATGTCTTAGAATATGTAACGGATACGGGACAAACAAAAAATAAAGTCGGATATCTATATATCAATATGTAAAGAAAATATATAGCAAATGTTTATAGTAGGAAATTGTAAGATTGTACTTGAATTTATTAAATAAAAGTTAATGAAAAAAATATATATACTAATTGTTACGGTTCTTTTAGGCTTCGTCTTCCAACAAAATAGTTGGGCTCAGCAAGACGCACAATATACTCAGTATATGTATAATACTATTAGTGTAAATCCTGCTTATGCGGGTAGTCGAGGAGTTATGAGTATAATGGGTTTACATCGTAGTCAATGGGTAGGACTTGATGGAGCTCCACGTACTCAAACATTAACTCTAAATACACCTATAGGAGATAATAATCGAGTTGGGTTAGGTTTGTCAATTGTAAATGACGAGATTGGACCAACTGATGAAACATATTTTGATATTGATTTTTCTTATACGATTCCTACTTCGGATACTGGAAAATTAAGTTTTGGAATAAAGGCAGGTGGACATTTATTAAATGTAGATTTTGATCGGTTGTCACAGTTTGATACTGGAGACCCTCTTTTTAATAATGGAAATATAGATAACAAATTTAGCCCTAATGTAGGTGCAGGTATTTATTATCATACTGATAAGTTCTATTTAGGATTAAGTGCTCCTAATTTATTAGAAACGGATCATTTTGATGAAAGTGCAGCGATAGATAGTAATGGGAACTCCTCATTTATAGCAGAAGAACGAATTAATTATTATTTAATAGCAGGTCATGTTTTTGATCTAAGTGATACCGTAAAGTTTAAACCGGCGATTTTAAGTAAGTTAGTTTTTGGGGCTCCGCTGCAAGTAGATTTATCAGCTAACTTCTTGTTGTATGATAAGCTTACTCTTGGGGTAGGATATAGATGGAGTGCAGCATTTAGTGCGATGGCTGGGTTCCAGATATCAGATTCTTTAATGATCGGATTTGCATATGATAAGGAGTCTACAGAATTGGGCAGAACACAGTTTAATGATGGAAGTTATGAAGTTATGTTACGTTTTGAATTATTCAGAAAGTATAACAGAATGCTAACTCCTAGATTCTTTTAGAAAAAATAATTATGAACTTTATGAAATATATTATTTCTACATTTTTAATTTTTATGTTTTCATGTGTCTTGATTTCACAAGAAAAACGACTCTTACGAGCAAATGAAAGCTTTAAGAGATATGCGTTTGTAGATGCTCGTAAAATTTATTTGGATGTGGCTGAGAAAGGATATGCTTCTGCGGATTTATTCAAAAAACTAGGAGACTCTTATTACTTTAATGGACAATTAGAAAAATCTGTTATATGGTATGAAAAATTGGTGAATGAATATCCTGATGATATAGATACAGAATACCTATTTAGATATTCACAAAGTTTGAAAAGTATAAAAAAGTATGATGAAGCGGATAAGATCATGGAAATGTTTTATAACATAACCAATACGGATCAGCGAGCAGTATATTTCGTAAGTACTCGTGACTATCTTAGATTTATTGAAATGCAATCTGGTAAGTTTACACTGAAAAAGATAAGTGTTAATTCTGCTTTTTCAGACTATGCGCCTAGCTTTGATAATCTTGGAAATCTTGTTTTTGCCTCTTCAAGAGGAAAACATAATTCTATGTCAAAAGTTATTCACGAATGGAATGAAATGCCTTTTTTAGATCTTTATAAATCTGATATCGAAACTGATAAGAATGTATTAGGACCAGTTAAAAAAATAAAAGGTAAGATAAATACTAAGTTTCATGAATCCTCCACTTCTTTTAGTTCTGATGGGCAAATAGTTTATTTTACAAGAAATAATTTTACAAAAAAGAAACTTAAATCAGATGCTAATGGAACTATTCTTTTAAAGTTATATCGAGCAAGATTAGAAGGTAGTAAGTGGGTTGATATAGAAGAGTTGCCATTTAATAGCGAAGAGTATTCAGTAGCTCACCCAGCATTAACCGCAGATGGTAAATATCTATATTTTGCCAGTGATATGCCTGGCACTAGAGGGTTGTCGGATTTGTATAAAGTAGAAGTATTTGAGGATGGTACGTTTGGTGAGCCTATCAATCTTGGAGATAAAATAAATACAGAGGGAAGAGAAACTTTTCCATATGTAAGTGATTCTGGAAGACTTTATTTTGCGAGTGATGGACACGTTGGGTTAGGTGGATTAGATATATTCGTTACAGTTCCAGAAGAAGGTACTTTTTCTATACCATACAATATAGGAAGACCTGTAAATAGTTCGGAAGACGATTTTAGTTTTGTATTAAATGAAGAAACTAAAATAGGTTATTTTTCTAGTAATAGACAAGGAGGTAAAGGAAATGATGATATTTACAGTTTTAAACAAATAGATGAATTAATAACTACCTGTAGACAATATGTTTCTGGAGTAGTAACAGAGGATCCTACGGGTGAAATATTAGCCAATTCTGATGTGATCTTATTGGATGGTGATGGTAACGAAATCAATAAAACAACAAGTGATAATAATGGAGTGTATACTTTTGAAGTAGAATGTGAGAAATCCTACATCATTAGAGCGCTTAAAGATGGGTATAATCCATCAGAAGAAATGCTATTGACCAACACAGCTTTAGAGTATACTCATCAGGTACCATTACAATTATCAAAAGGAGGTTTTAGTAATAAAGAGGTGCTACCAGGTGATGATTTGGCAAAAGTATTAGATCTTCAAATTATTTACTTTGATTTAGATAAATCTTTTATTAGGCCTGACGCCGAAATAGAATTGCAAAAGATAATAGCTGCGATGAAAGAATATCCTACTATAAAAATTGATGTTCGTTCTCATACAGATAGTCGTGCCCCAGATGATTATAATTTGGCTTTGAGTGAACGTAGAGCAAAAAGCACAATTAAATATATAGTAGAAAAAGGAAGGATAGATAGATCCAGACTCACTGGTAGAGGATATGGAGAGTCTTCATTAGTAAATAAATGTGACAATAATACTAACTGTAATGAACAACAACATCAGGAAAATAGAAGAAGTGAATTTATTCTATTAGAATGATAAACGATATTTTTTGATCTTTTTAATCATTAAGAGTATAGTTAGGCATAAATATTGAAATGATTTGATAAGTTTTATTTTTTAAAAAAATATGAGAAAGAACAATGTGATTTGTTAATGGGAGCTAATTTAATTTCAAAATATTGTGTTTTTTATTTTTATATGACGATGGGAATAAAAACGTTAAGCAACATTTTACAAAATTTTTGATCTTATTTTAGTATGGCCTCTCTTATGTTTGGGTGACATTAGAGAGGTCTCCCTTATTAATAGTCTTTCTATTACCTTCTCTTTGCGTTTATTTCCAGAATGATCTTTGTAATGAATAGAGCAGGATCAATTTTTTTATCTCTAAATTATCAATGTTTCCTATTTTAGCAGTCTATGGTAGATCATAAATTATTAGCGTATTTAGAATCTTTTCTTACGCCCAGACGACAAGGCCTTTATAAAAAGGTAATTGAGGAACGTACTAATTATTTTACGGTTGCGGTAGAAGATGTATATCAATTACACAATACAAGTGCAGTAATTAGGAGTTGTGATGTTTTTGGAATTCAGAATGTACACGTAATAGAAGAAATAAATGCTAAACGTATTGATAGAGAGATTGCAATGGGAGCTCAAAAATGGGTAGATATAAATAGATATACTACTTCTAAAGCTTGTATTGCTGAGTTAAAAAATAAAGGATATCAAATAGTAGCTACTACACCACATGATAATTCGATAGAGTTAAAAGATTTCAATATTAATAAGCCTTCTGCATTTTTCTTTGGACAGGAACAAGAGGGATTAAGTGATATGATCTTAGATGAAGCCGATGTGAAATTACACATACCTATGGTTGGCTTTACAGAAAGCCTTAATATTTCGGTTTCAGCTGCTATTATTTTACAACATGTAACATCCTTATTAAGGAACTCTAAGATTGATTGGAAGTTGTCAGAAGAAGAAAAATTAGAAAAAAGATTGGATTGGGCTAAAAAAGTAATCAAAAGTCACGAGAAAATTATAGCTAGGTATGAAAAAGAAAATACCTAACAGATACTAAATAAATCACTACGAATTACTTTTAATAACTAACAAATTCTAGGTAAATGTTATTTTTTGTTTTTGTAAATAACTTATAAAGAAAGGTTTACGCGTAAAAGGTTAATGTTCTTAAATCAGAGGTTTTATTAATTAATTCCCTATATTTGATAAAGACTAATCGTTTTAACTCCCTAAAAACATGTTTGTCATGAGCAAAAAACAGTCGCCTACCAACAAGATTAAGTCACTTTTTAAACAAGTGAAAACAGGAATTAAATCTAATAAAACTACAATTAATTATACATCCGAAGTAGTACACGATATTTTTCAAAAAAGAACAAGTACTTCTTAATTCTATTTTAAAAATATAGAATAAAAGTATATCCAAAGATATCAAGTAAGCCTTGGATATACTTCTAAAATCATAAGATTTATCTTTTGGTTAAGTATATGTTTTGTGTAAAATAATTGTTGTAGTCATAGTTCTCTTTTACTTCAATATTTCTTGAAAAATTTTGATACGCAACATTTGATACTTTTAATTCCCAGTTACCTTTTGGTAATTGTAGAGAATAAAATCCATTTTCTGATGTGGTGCTAAAGTGTCTAATTCCATTTTTAAATACTTCTATGGATATTGGATTTTGAATAGTTTGAAATGTATTATTGTCAAAAACCCTACCTTTTACATTATAAAAACTTTGAAGTATCGGTTCTTTTTTTGATGTCTTGGTACCATTCCAATTATACCAATTTGGTGTGTTACCCCAAGTCCATTTACCAGAGAAAGAATTATTAAAATTAGAGTTATTCATTTCAAAACGAATTATCCCTTTTCTATTCATCCTGTAATTGTCAAAAGTTCCTTCAAAATATTCTTTACCATTTATATAATGTCTATACCCATAAATGACGCCAATATCTGCATAATCTCCATATATTAATTGTCCTTTTTCTACAAGTCTTAATTCTCCATAAGTGGAGCTCCAGGTTCCTACCCAGTTTATAGTATTGCTTTTTTCTAAAAGAGATATTTCATCTACAAATGTTATATCGTCTTCATTAGAACAGCTAAACAAGAATAAAGAAGTTAAGCATAGACAAACTATTTTTAATTTTTTCATGGTATGTATGTTATTTAAAAGTTACATCCGTTAGTATTAAAAAAATAGAAAGGTTAACAGATAATATTTTTTTATAAAACATTTATTGTTTTTTAAATCTAATTTGTAATTTAAAGACTTAATTTTTAGATCAATAATTATGGTTACATGGTTTGAAATTCCGGTTATAGATATGGATCGTGCTAAATCTTTTTATGAAAAAGTTTTTGAAATAGAAATAGCTATCCACAAAGTAGAAGGGTTACAAATGGGTTGGTTTCCTAATAAAAATGTAACCGGTGAAGTTACAGGCTCATTAATACTTGCAGGAGATAATTATAAACCTAGTGAAGACGGAGTTATGATCTATTTTTCTTGTAGTGATGTAGCTAATGAAATAAGTAGAGTAGAGGATGCTGGAGGAAAAGTATTATCTAAGAAAACACAAATATCAGAAGAACATGGGTACATGGCTTATTTTATAGATTCGGAAGGGAATAGAATATCATTACATTCCCTTCGATAAGATAATGTGTTATTATTTTCTGTCTAGAACTTTATACTCTTCATAACATTCGCTGATTGCATCAAGAATTTGTAAGTCATTAGCAAACTTTATAAAATCAGCAGAATAGTTACAATTACGTAATATTTCATCAATGTCAATACGTTCTACTTGGAGCAATGCCATAAGTGTAGCTCTATCGAATTTTGTTTCCAGTAGGTTCCTTATTTCATCATCTTTCTTCATCTTTCTTAGCTTACGCAGTTCATTAGACCGTTTGCTAAAAATGTTATAGAGAAAGTCTGCGGGATTAAAAATAGCACCTAACACTTTATTAACAGCTCCAGGTTGTCTGCTGCCTCCTTCATATCCAGAGTTTAAACCAGAAATGCTATATCTGTAATTATTATATACAGGGATTTTTTTCGCATCAATTTCTAAGTATCCAGTAAGTTGTACATCTGCAACGACAACTTCTTCAAGAGCGATACCAAGTTCAGTCATTTTGATTTTTACATCACCAAATTTTTTCCAGTCATTAGTAACTCGAACTCTAAGAGGTTTATATCCAATGTACGTAAAATATAAGGTGTCATTAACTTTAGCTTTAATCTCAAAATCACCTTCCTTATTAGTAATGGTACCAATAACTTGACTTAGGTTTACTACGTGAACACTTTGCAATTTACTATCAGTAGAGGCATTCAGTACTTTTCCCGATACTGTTTGTGAATCAGTTTCTTGGGCATTTATACTGATGCCTGCAATAAGTAATATGTATATTAAAAATCTTTTCAAAAGCTTATTTTTATAATTATTCTATATCGTTAACTACTATATATGACGACCAATCTATACGAACATAACATAAAAATCGGACCAAAAATCATATAATTTAGTTAATTCATAGAAAAATTATCTACGATCACTACGTTTTCTTCGGTCTCTTCTTCCATTACCTCCGCGATCACCACCATCATTATCACGACGGTTTCTTCCTTTTGGTTTAAAACCATCACTTCTTCGCTTTCCTTTAAAACCGCCACCGCCGTTATTATCTCTTCTTCGTCTACCGCCTCGGCTTCGACCAGAATCTTTAGAGATTTCAACGTTAACTTTTCTACCTTCTATTCTAAAATCTTCGAAAACTGCAAGAATTGCATCTTGGTGTTCAGAATCTGTGTTAAAGAATGAAAAACTTTCCTTAACATCAACACGGCTTACTCCATCTCTTCCAAGACTTAGATTTTCCTTTAGGAAATCTTTTAAGGTCATCCAATCAAACCCATCTTTTTCACCTACGTTAATAAAATAACGCGTGCTTCCATCTCTTCCTCTAGATCCATCTCCACCGCTATCTCTGGATGCATTTAGATCTTTAGAGTTTTTATAATAATTATGAAAACGAGAGAATTCTACAGAGAAGAATTTTTTAATAAGTTCTTCTTTAGTAAAATCTTCTAATACCTCATTAATTGATGGTAAGTAGCTTTCAATTTCGTCATTAATTTCCGATTTGGCAATATCATTTGCTAAATGAAATAATTGTACTTGACATATTTCTTCGCCACTTGGTATTTCTTTTTCTTCAAATTTCTTTTTGATGATTCGTTCTACAGACTTAATCTTTCTAAGTTCACTCTTAGAAACAATAACCATAGATACACCACTTTTTCCTGCACGTCCTGTTCTACCGCTTCTATGTGTATAGGTTTCTATCTCATCTGGTAGTTGATAATTAATCACGTGAGTAACATCATCTACATCAATACCTCTTGCAGCAACATCGGTGGCCACTAACATCTGTATTTGTCGATTTCTAAAACTCTTCATCACCAAATCTCGTTGGTTCTGACTTAGATCTCCGTGCAAGGCAGCTGCATTATATCCATCCTCGATAAGTTTTTCTGCAACTTTTTGCGTGTCTCGTTTGGTACGACAAAATATTACAGAAAAAATGTCTGGGTTTGCATCTGCTAGACGTTTTAAAGCAGCATAACGATCTCTAGAACTAACTACATAATATTCGTGAGAAACATTCTTAGATCCTGTGTTTTTGTGTCCTACAGTAATTTCTATAGGATTGTGCATAAAACGTTTTGCAATTGTAGAAACTTCTTTTGGCATTGTAGCAGAAAATAACCAAGTACTTTTATCTTCTGGTGTGTGAGAAAGTATAGAAGTTATATCTTCATAGAATCCCATGTTAAGCATTTCATCTGCTTCATCAAGAACACAATAACCGATATTAGATATGTCAACCATCTTTCTATTGATCATATCCTGCATACGTCCTGGAGTTGCTACAATAATTTGAGCTCCACGTTTGATTTCTTTAGCTTGGTCATGGATACTTGCACCACCATAAATGGCTACAGTACGCAATCCTTTACTAAACTTAGAATAGTTTTTTAATTCATTGGTAATCTGTAAACAAAGTTCACGGGTAGGGGATAATATTAATCCTTGTGTAATTCTACTATCAATGTCTACTTTTTCTATTAAAGGAAAACCAAATGCAGCGGTTTTCCCTGTTCCGGTTTGTGCAAGAGCAACAATATCCGTTTCTTCATTAAGCAAAATAGGGATAGCCTTTTCCTGTACTTCACTTGGGGTCTCAAACCCCATTTCATTCACCGCCTTAATAATGGCTTCACCGAGGCCTAATGCTTCAAATTTGTTCATATAAATAAAAATAAGCCGCAAAGGTACGGTTTATTATCTGTCTATAATAATAACGAAGTACTTATTCTGATGTTACAAAAGAATTGTTTTAAATGTAAAATTAGATTAGGTGTTTGATTACTTAATTATCTCAATTTCAAAAAGTTTGTCCCAATTCTTGCCGGTAACAAATAATTGTTTCGTGTCCTTTTTGTAAGCGATACCATTTAGCACATCTAGATCAGAATGTTGACTCACCTTTTCTCTTAGACCAGATAAATTAATAACCGCTTCTACAGCTCCATTTGCTGGATTAATTACAGCAATTCCGTCTTTTTGCCAAGTGTTAGCATAAATTTTTCCTTCTATCCATTCTAATTCATTAAATTTTGACTTTACCTTGTTGTGAGTTGCAACTTCAATGAATGTTTTTTCAGCCAAGCTTTCTGCGTCTAATATCCAGATTTTTTCAGTACCATCACTTTTATATATTTGATTACCATCATTACATAATCCCCATCCTTCTTTACTCTTATTATAAGCAAAGCTTCCTGTTTTTTCTAGAGTGTTTAAATCGTAGATAAAACCTTCTTTAGATTGCCATGTAAGTTGAAACACTTTATCATTAATAATAGTAATACCTTCTGCAAAATATTTCTTATCGATATCTTTTTTGATAATCACTTTTCCAGTTTTGTAATCTACCTTACGTAATGAGGACAATCCATTTTTACCAGTACTTTCATAAAGTGTGTCACCAATAAATTCTAATCCTTGAGTAAAAGCATTTTGATCGTGGGGATATTCTGCTATAACTTTATACTTATATAATTTAGGAGGGACGTTGTTAAAAAAAGAAAGTTTTTGATAGATATCTTCCTCTTTTCCTTCATAATGAACAATAGCTTTTAGAAGGTGTTTTCCCAATCTCTCGTTATCGATTTTTTCTTCTAATTGATTCTCATTATTAGTTGTTAATCTAATATCTTCTAAAAAGTAAACGACAGAATCAATTTTGATTTTTTGGTCATTAACTATACTAGCTTTTATGGTTTCTCCAAGCTTATATTTGGTCTGGTTATTATCGGTTTTAATCGAAAAATGTTTTTTTTTCGTCTCAATATTACTACCACAAGAAAAAATAATAGCACATAATGTAATGATGACGAAGAGGTTACGTTTGTTCATGATATTTGGTAATATTTAGAGCAAGATATTTATTTTAATTGGGTTTAAAAAATCATTGTTTTATATAGTAAAGATTGTATCTTTGCAGCGGCAAGTCCTACACAACTAGCTCCTGTTGAATCCTCCAGGGCGGGAACGCAGCAAAGGTAAACGGTTGTAGCAGTGTGATGTAGGTAGCTTGCCTTTTTTTATGCCTTTTAGTTTCGTCTTTTAAGTATTTTTAAGTTTATTTCGTAAATCTAAATTCATAATTCTAAATTCCGAATGTATATTTGCGAACATGAACGCAAATCAAAACTCTAAAGTTGTTTTAATAACCGGTGGTTCTTCAGGTATTGGAAAATCTATCGGTACATTTCTTACCAATAAAGGATATATCGTATACGGTACTAGTAGAAACCCTTCGCGTTTTTCGGATTTTAATGCTTTTACTTTGTTGCAACTTGATGTAGCGGATAAAAAAAGTATTTCTAATGCTGTTAGTATAATTGAGCAGAAACACGGACGATTGGATGTTTTGATTAATAATGCGGGAGCAGGAATTACAGGACCGTTAGAAGAAATACCAGAAGAAGAGATTATAAGGAATTTTACGACCAATTATTTTGGGCCTATCAATGTCACTAAAGCAGTGTTGCCTTTAATGAGGAAACAGCATAGTGGTTTAATTATTAATATAACTTCTATTGCAGGATATATGGGATTGCCATATCGTGGAATTTATAGTGCTTCTAAATCTGCCTTAGAGATAACCACAGAAGCTTGGAGAATGGAGTTAAAAGCATTTAATATTCATATGACTAATATTGCCCCTGGTGATTTTGCTACTAATATTGCAGCAGGAAGATATCATGCTCCAGTTATCAGTGGTTCTCCTTACGAAAAATCATATGGTGATTCTTTACAATTAATGGATGAACATGTAGATGAGGGTAGTGACCCGGATGAGATGGCTAAAGCAGTGTTTAGGGTTATTTGTACTTCTAGTCCTAAGGTACATTATAAGGTTGGTGCGTTTATGCAGAAATTCTCTGTGGTTTTAAAGCGAATTTTACCAGATAAAGTATATGAGAAATTACTAATGAATCATTATAAGTTGTAATTTTGACCGCATATTTTAAAAACATATTATAGTTAATAATCATAATAAATAAATCATAAATTTAAACACAACAATATGAAGTTTTTTATTGATACTGCTAACCTTGATCAAATCAAAGAAGCACAAGATCTAGGTGTACTTGATGGAGTAACTACAAATCCATCATTGATGGCTAAAGAAGGTATCACAGGGAAGGATAATATTATAGAGCATTATAAAAAAATATGTGATATAGTTACTGGAGATGTAAGTGCCGAAGTGATTTCTACAGATTTTGAAGGAATCGTTAAAGAAGGTGAAGAACTTGCTAAACTTCATGATCAGATTATTGTAAAAGTACCTATGATTAAAGAAGGTATAAAAGCAATAAAATATTTTAGTGATAAAGGAATTAAAACTAATTGTACATTAGTTTTTTCAGTAGGACAAGCTTTATTAGCTGCAAAAGCAGGAGCAACTTATGTTTCTCCGTTTATAGGAAGATTGGATGATATTTCTACAGATGGTCTTAATTTAATAGCAGAAATAAGAATGGTATACGATAACTATGGTTTCGATACACAAATCTTAGCAGCTTCTGTAAGACATACAATGCATGTAATCGACTGTGCAAAAATTGGAGCAGATGTTATGACTGGACCTCTTTCTTCGATAGAAGGTTTGCTAAAACACCCTTTAACGGATATTGGTCTAGCTAAGTTTTTAGCGGACTATAAAAAAGGAAATTAATTTTTTGAAATAATAAAATTCTAAAAACTGTTCTTTTAATCGAGAACAGTTTTTTGTTTTTCGATACTTGCCATTCTGCTATAACTCATCAATTGTTTTTCGAAAATTGACGAGAATAGATCTGCATTTGGATTGATTATTTTTCCTTGTTGATTAACCAAAATCACCTTGTTTGAATAATGAATAACTAACTCATCAGAAGAACATTTAGGAAACTTAAACTCATATTCATTTGATAGATCGTAATTATGACGATTAATCGTTTTTAGCCAATTGTCCGTTTGTTCGTCATCTGTATTAATAGCTATAAAATCAATATCTGGATATATTTTACTTAAGTGATCTGTTTTCTTATGAGCTTGGATATAATGATCTTTTCTCTCAATGGACCAAAAATACAATGCGGTAATAGGCTTTTCGAAAAGTGAGGATAGTTTAGTCATTTCTCCATTAGAAGAAATAAGATCCTGATCAGGAATGATGTTATTTGGTTTCAATCTGGCAGTAGCTTTTGCTAATTTTACCAGTTCTTTTTGGATCTTTTTGTCAGTACTTATAGATAGGTAATGATTAAGTACTTTTTGAGAAGTATAGTCATTTTTATTATCTAATATAAAATTAGTGGTTATACCTCTTAAAAGATTGTTTTTGATATAAGAATGCTCTATTAAACTATCTACAAGATCCAATTTATACATGGTATACTCAACTTTACTTTTAGAAAAAGATTTTTTGTTCATGTATTTCGTGTAAGAAGAATTGGTAAAATAATGATTAAGGAATCTATTATAAGAGTATAATCTCATTAGATCATCATCATTAAAATTAACCTGCTTTCTGTAATCGAAAAAACCTTCAGAAAACTCTTTATTTGGATCAAGGTTTTTAAGTCTGTGGTATTGGTATTTATATAAGTACAATTCATATCTCGAAAAGAAATCATACTCAAAACTAGATTTACATATTTTTTTCGAAAGGTCACTTATGTCATATTTATTGGTAAGACGATCAAACCTTTTGATTCTTAGGTCTAATAGGGAATCTTGTTCTTTCTTAAAGAATCTTGGGCTTTTTTTAAATTTTCTTTTTTGCAATTGATTGCGCTCAATTTCATTTTGCAAAAACATATCAATTAAGAAATTATTTTTCCTAGCTCCTTTTCCTGTAAAAACTAAAGATTCATCAAATTCCAGTGTATTTAGACGCATTAGAATACTATCTCCTTTTTCCAGTAATATTAACTGAAACTCTGGATTATGTCTAAAAGAGTATAAACCTTCTTTAATACCTTCTATCTTATGTAAAAATCTGTTGTTTTTATCTAAGTAAATCGTGTCCTGAAAGTCTTTGTCCTTATAAAGAACAATATAATCGGCATTAGGATTGATAATCTCACCTCCGAAATAGATATGTTCGTTGGTTATCTTTGTAGTTGTTGATTCACAACCACATAAGCAAAAACCAATAATCGAGATATAAATAGAATATTTTATCCTGAAGAAATACATTTTGGGTGCTCTTATTAAACTGACAAACATTCAAAAATAAATGGAATGACCTCTAAGATTTGTTAAGAATACGTTAATTGTGTTATTATTAGGCAATTCGGGGGAGGTATTAATAATTGTTTATGCTGCGAAAGTATGATATGACAAGAACTTTTATTTCATAAACTCTAATTTAAAATACTACTATATTCTTTCAAGTTCTGGATCCATTTTTCTACTTTTGCCGAAAATACAATTTATAACTATGTTATCAGTTTCTAATCTTTCAGTACAATTCGGTAAAAGAATTTTATTTGATGAAGTAAATACTACCTTTTCGCAAGGTAATTGTTACGGTATTATCGGAGCAAATGGGGCAGGAAAGTCTACTTTTTTGAAGATTCTTTCGGGAGTTTCTGAACCAACTTCAGGGCATGTTCATTTGGAACCTGGAAAGCGTATGTCGGTCTTGGAGCAAAACCATTATGCATATGATGAATATACTGTCCTAGAAACAGTGATCATGGGTAATAAAGAATTGTATAAGATTAAGACTGAAATTGATGCTCTTTATGCTGATTACACAGATGAGAATGCAGAGAAAATAGGAGAGCTTCAAGTACAGTTCGAGGAGATGAATGGATGGAATGCAGATAGTGATGCCGCAACTATGTTGTCTAATCTTGGAATAAAAGAGGATTTGCATTATACAAGTATGGCAGATTTAGATACTAAACAACGTGTACGAGTGTTACTTGCACAGTGTTTGTTTGGTAATCCAGATGTACTGATAATGGATGAGCCTACCAATGACTTGGATTATGAAACAATATCTTGGTTAGAAAATTTCTTGGCTAATTATGATAATACCGTAATTGTTGTTTCTCACGACCGTCACTTCTTAGATTCTGTATGTACACATATCTCGGATATTGATTTCGGAAAAATTAACAACTATAGTGGTAACTATACATTCTGGTATGAATCATCTCAATTAGCAGCGAGACAAAGAGCGCAACAAAACAAGAAAGCTGAAGAGAAAAAGAAAGAATTACAAGAATTTATAGCTCGTTTTAGTGCGAATGTGGCAAAATCAAAACAAGCTACTTCTCGTAAAAAGATGATCGAGAAATTAAATATAGAAGATATTAAACCATCGAGTCGTCGTTATCCAGCTATTATTTTCGAAAGAGATAGAGAAGCAGGAGATCAAATCCTTAATGTAGAAGGGTTGGCAGCAAGCATAGAAGGAGATGTTCTTTTTAAAGGAGTTGATATTAATCTAGCTAAAGGCGATAAAGTAGTAGTTTTTTCAAAAGATTCTAGAGCGACTACAGCTTTTTATCAAATCCTCAATGACAAACAAAAAGCTGATAATGGTACTTTTTCTTGGGGTATTACTACGACACAATCTTATTTGCCAGCGGATAACAGTGAATATTTTCAGAATGATTTAACGTTAGTAGATTGGTTACGTCAGTGGGCAACTACAGAAGAAGAAAGAGAAGAGGTATTTATCAGAGGTTTTCTTGGTAAAATGATTTTTAGTGGAGAAGAGGCATTAAAGAAATCAAACGTATTATCCGGAGGAGAAAAAGTTAGATGTATGTTATCTAAGATGATGATGACAAGAGCAAACGTATTGATGTTAGATGAACCAACAAACCATTTGGATTTGGAATCAATTACAGCATTTAATAATTCTTTGAAAAATTTTAAAGGAACTATTCTTTTTACAACACACGATCACGAGTTTGCTCAAACTGTAGCAAATCGAGTAATTGAGTTAACTCCTAATGGAGTAATTGATCGTTACGCTACGTTTGATGAATATATGAGTGATAAAAAAATTAAAGAATTACGAGATAAGATGTATGCAGTTAATGTTTAATGAATACGTTTTTCTAAGACAAAAAAAATCTCGCAAACTGCGAGATTTTTTTTGTTATCTTGATACTAAACCTTCAAATTTTATATACATATATTCCTTAATCGCAGATTCTAAAGTTTGCTGATTATTATTAAAGAAAGTATGATCAGTAATAAGTTGCATGATAAAATATTCGTCAAGTTTGATTAATAATTCAGGCGAAACTGTTTTAAACATTTTATTCTCTATCCCCAAAACATAAAAGTGCTTTAGGTCTTTTAACAAGCCTTGCAGAAAATCATTAACAATACTCCAAGCAGTAGGATAATGAATTTGTAATTGCTTTAGATAAAAAGGAGAAATATCTTTTACTCCTTCTGCAAGGATCTTTGCTAAAGTTTCATAATGGTAATTTATGGTAGATAGTTCTCCAGAGATTTCATTTTTATAAGCTTTAAGACGATCAATACGAACCTGCGTGATGTATTCAAAGATTTCTTCTTTAGTTACAAAATACTGGTAAATTGTAGACTTGCTTTTGTTCATCAATACTGCTAGATCGTCAATAGTAAGCTCTCCAAGAGGCATAGTGCTCAATTTAGGAAGTATTGCTTGAGTCCATTGTTCAACCTTTTTGGTTTTATCTTTTCTTTCTCGATGAATTGATTTTCTTCCCATATTTGGTATTTTCTAATAATCGAACTATATTTGATAAAATAGTTCGAAAAAATAAATATCTTTTTCAAACATAACCATTTGACCTGTGAAAAATCAAGCAGTTTGGCAAAAATATTCTGGAAAAGTAGCTTGGCCAACTATAATTTTGTTTTCCGTTTTATGTATTGGATATATTCTGCTTTGGAATTTTTATTTGTTAGGCCTCTCGTCAATATGGACCTCCATTATTGGAGCTGTAATAGCTTACGGGATGTTTACAATTGCCCACGAAGCAAGTCATGGTAATATTTCTGGAGGAGTTCAGTCGTTTGTAAAATTAGAAAAAGCCTTGGGTTGGGTATCTAGTTTCTTTTTGTTATTTCCTTTTTCTGCATTCGTAGTGATACATCTTAGGCATCATGCACATACAAATGATCCAGTAAATGATCCAGATCATTATGTTAATGGTAGTAACCCTTTGTCAATTTTCTTTCGTTGTCTAACATTGATTGGCTATTATTTCGAATTGGCGTTAGGTAAGCACAGTAAAAAGAACGAAGCAATGAACAAAATTAGAGGTCAATCTATTTTATTTTTATTTTTTCTGACTACGATCTTAAGCGCTGTGATTTTTTTGGGATATGGAAGTGCGTTGTTTTTTGTTTTTATTTTATCAGCACTTATTGCGGCACCAGTATTAGCTTTTTCTTTTGATTGGTTACCACATTATCCGCATAATAATTTAAGTAGGTATCATAATACGCGCATTATTACGATTCCAGGCTTAGAGTTTTTATCACTATACCAAAGTTATCATCTAATACATCATTTACACCCTAGAATACCCTTTTATAAATATAGAAGTTGCTTTCTGGATATGGAATCCGAATTATTAGAAAAACAATCTGTGATTGAGGGTTATAGAGACCAGGATTTAAAATTGTTAGACAAAAAAAACACATATGCAGATATTCAATTAGGAAAAAAATGGAATTATGTTTTAGAGGTGGAAGAAGTATACCGAGAAACATCGAACACTATAAAACTTGTCTTCAAAAATTTAGACCAGATTCCTTTTCTTTATGAAGCTGGTCAATATATAGTCATTTCAGACTTAGTTAATGGATATTTAATAAGTAGATGTTATTCTATTTGTGAGGATCCTGTTACAGGAAAGCTTGCAGTAGCTATAAAAAGAATAACAGGAGGAAAGTTGTCTAATCATTTAGTAAATACTATTAAGAAGAAAGATAAGCTAAGAGTTTCTGGTCCATTTGGTAAGTTTTTATTGCCAAAAAGTATTAGTAAACCATTTGTTTTTATTGCCGGCGGAAGCGGTATTACACCTATCATATCTATGATCAAATCTGCTTTAAGGACTTCAGAAGAAAAGGTGACATTGCTTTATGGATCTAGGAGTAAAGAAGAAGTAATATTTGATCAAGAACTTAAAGAGCTTTCTTTACGCTATCCAAACCGTTTAGATATATTATTAACTTTCGAAATATTGAATGCGGATTTACAACATAAATATTTATCAAAGTTATGGGTAGATTCCTGTTTTTATATCTGTGGTCCATCGGCTATGATGGAGGCTTCTAAGAAAGTGTTAAGTAAGCTTGGTGTTTTGGATAATTTAATTAAAGTAGAAGAGTTTTCTCAGAACTTTAGTGAACTTTCTGGTGTAAAACGTCGGATTGATATAAAGATGAGTGGTAATCATTTTTCGTTTAACACCGATAGTTCTGAGACAATATTACAAGGGTCGATGAAAACTAAAAATGTATTACCACATGCCTGTAAAATGGGAGATTGTGGTACTTGTAAGGCTTTATTGATAAAAGGAGAAGTAAACTGGAAATCTAAGGAAGATATAGTTCTTTTAAATAATGAAATAAATCAAGGATATATACTTACTTGTATGTGTACTCCACAAACCGATATAATATTAAAAGTATGAATATTGAAAAAGAATATGATTATGTAATAATTGGTAGCGGTTTCGGAGGATCAGTTAGTGCATTACGCCTTTCAGAAAAAGGATATAAAGTTTTGGTTATCGAAAAAGGAAAATGGTATAAACCGAAAGATTTTCCTAAATCAAATTGGAATCTTAGAAAATGGTTATGGGTTCCTCTTTTGAGATGGTACGGGATTATGAAGATGTCTTTTTTTAAACACGTGGTAGTAATTTCTGGTACAGGAGTAGGAGGAGGTTCGTTGGTTTATGCTAATACATTACCGGTTCCTAAAAGAGATTTTTTTACATCAGGTAGTTGGAAGGAATTGGCGGACTGGCAGTTAGAATTAGAGCCTTTTTATCAAACAGCATTAACCATGCTAGGTGCTCAGAAAAACCCATATTTGTTCGATGGAGATAAGGCACTTAAAGAGTTGGCTGATAAAATGAATATTAAAGAAGAATTTTCTAAAACAGATGTAGCTGTTTTTTTTGGAACTCCTGATAAAAAAGTACCTGATCCATATTTTGATGGAAAAGGTCCTGATCGTACTGGGTGTAATTTTTGTGGTGGCTGTATGACTGGATGTAGAGTTGGAGCAAAAAATACATTAGATAAGAATTATTTATACCTAGCACAGCAATTAGGAGCTACTGTTCTAGCAGAGAATGAAGTTTTCGATGTGATTCATTCTTCAGATGAATACTTAGTAAGGTTTAAATCATCTACTAAGCTTTTCAGTTCTAAAAAAGAAGTGAGAGCTAAAGGCGTTATTTTCTCTGGAGGCGTTTTAGGTACCGTAAAATTATTGTTAAAGCTAAAGAAGAAATCTTTAACGAAGTTATCGGATTATTTGGGATCAGATATCAGAACTAATAATGAAAGTTTGATCAGTGTAACAAACCTGAATGGTAAAAAAGATATGTCAAAAGGGGTCGCTATTGGATCGATCTTAAATACTGATGAAAATAGTCATCTAGAAATTGTTAGATATGCTAAAGGTTCCGGATTTTGGCGATTATCACATTTACCTTTAACTCACGGTAAAAATGCAGTTGTTCGGGTTACTAAAATGGTTATAAGTTTTATAAGTAATCCTTTGTCTTATCTTAGATTGTATACTACTAAAGATTGGAGTAAGAGTACAGCTATTCTTTTGTTTATGCAAACACTAGACAGTACTTTGAAATTTAAAAGAAACTCCTTAGGTCTTATGAATACTAGTGTTACAGAAGGTAAAAAACCTAGTGCTTTTATACCACAATCACTTAGTTTAGCAAAACAATATTCTGAAGTTACAGAAGGTAAGGAAACTGTTTTTGGTTTAGAACCATTAGCAGGAATACCTTCTACAGCTCATATTTTAGGTGGAGCCGTAATGGCTTCTGGCCCAGAAAAAGGTGTAATCGATAAAAATAATAAGGTGTTCGGTTATGATAATATGTACATCTGTGACGGATCTATGATTTCGGCAAATCCAGGAGTAAATCCATCATTGTCCATTACTGCAATTACAGAACGTGCAATGAGTAAAATTCCCAAAAAATAAAACTAATCTTCGCTAATATCCTTATTCTGAAGATGCCTATAAATTAAAAAACCACCATAAACAATAAATGAGATTGTAAGGAAAATTTTATAATCCCATTCAAATTCAACTCTGGTACGTTGGTATAATCTGAAACTTCCAAATAGTACTAATGCTATTCCGATCATAAAGTCCCAGTTTTTCCTTGGATTATTGCTTTCTTGATTCATAATAATTTATGACAAACTTTTTTCTATAATAGGAACTGCTTCTTCTACATCTATCTTTTTAACAAAAAGTTGGATATGATGAGGAATTCCTCCACCAAAACCAGCAGCCATTCCTGATTTCATATCGTCTCTAGTAATAGAATTAATACCACTGTCCTGCAATATATTCTGAAGAAATTGTATGTTAATTA
This sequence comes from Aquimarina sp. Aq107, assembly GCF_943733665.1. Classification (NCBI taxonomy): domain Bacteria; kingdom Pseudomonadati; phylum Bacteroidota; class Flavobacteriia; order Flavobacteriales; family Flavobacteriaceae; genus Aquimarina; species Aquimarina sp. Aq107. The sequence continues at coordinate 1,358,605 of NZ_OX030782.1, forward strand.
GACTTCCTGTGTATACTCTTTCATATTCACTTTCTGGAAACATATTCATTTTTTTACGCGTTAAAGTATTTACTATCCCAAATTGCAGTATTAAAATTTTTACCCAATGCGAATCCATAAAATAAAACGACTGCGGCTACAGATTTAAACATAAAAAAGAATATCATAATAAATTCAGATGTATTACTTTCCTTACTAAATAAACCTTGTGGGACCATAAAGGTAATTAAAAGACTTACTAAAAAAGTAAGAATTAACAAGTTTTCAAAACTCTTAAAAAACCACATCATTAATTTACGAAAAGGATGAAGATCATCACCCCATTTATGAATTAAATAATAGTAATCATTGCCCATTGGGGCAAATAGTAAAGGATCATCGGCATTAGCTAACTTAAATAACTTTGATGGAGCTATAATTTTAAACCCTTTTAATTCTGTATTATGAATTTTTTCTAACTCCTTTATCTGCGAAATCGCTTCATGAGGAAGTTTACCTTTAAAATATTTAGTATCTAAAAAACGCAATCGATAATCAATACATATTTTTTTAATTTGATCAATATGATAAATTCTAGAACTTTCTATGTTATCAAAAATGAAATCATTTGTTTCGGAAACATTACCATTATCTATAGTTTGAAGTATTCTTTGGTTTTTCTTGTCTTCTTCCTCGAAAATAGATTCAATCTGCTGTTTCCAACTGGATACGTCATACTCTTTTGTGCGTAGTTGAGCTAACTTTTTTTCAATGTTGGTTTTTGGGAATATCATTTTCTTTTTCTTTAGCTCCACTAAATTAAGTATTTACGATATAGATTACAAGATTTCATTGTTTTTAACAAATGTTGAATTAATTTCCCGACACACTTTCCTTATGGTCGTAAGGAATATAATTTTGCCATTTCCAAGGGGTATATATATCTCCTAATGCAACTTCCAGTAATTCTTTGAAAATACTTTCTCCATTATCACTATTAGTCATTATCATGATTCCTTTTTTAGCTTTTGGGAATAATATAGAATAATGTTGAAAACCATCACCATGACCTTCTTTAAAAGCACCTATGCCATATGGGGATTTTAAAACTCCCCAACCTAATCCATACCCTAGTTCAATAGTATCATTGGCGTCACTTTTTTTATGAGATAAAGGTCCAAACTGAGCTAGTGTTCGAATTCTTATTTGTTGTTTAAACATTTCACTCCATGAACTTTCCGAAATAATTTTGTTTTGTAACACGGCTTCTAGAAATTTACTGTAATCATCTGTAGTAGTTTCCAGCGTTCCTCCACCTCTAGGTTCATTATCTTTATCTTTTTTAAGAGGAGTACCTTCTTTAGAATGACCATATGCAAAATCATTTTCGAATGATGTATTCCATTGGTAACTAGAATGATTCATGTTTAATGGTTCAAATATTTTTTCCTGTGCTATTTCCTCAAGCCCTTTACCAAGTAGCTTTTCTAATACTACCTGTAAATAGATAAACCCTTCTCCAGAATAACTATAACGAGTCCCAGGTTCAAAATGAACTCTTAATTTATGATCAGGTTCGTACCATCTGTAATTATGAAAACCAGTTGTATGAGCCAAACACATCCTTGCAGTAATTTTATGATATAGGGAATCTGTTTTTAAAGAAGAGAAATCATCATGCCATCTGGTTTTTGGTTTATATTCATATACTTTTTTTGGTAAGTAAGATTCTAAAGGAGTATCTAAATCAATCACATTTTCTTCTGCCAATTTCATTACCAACACCGCAAAAACTGCTTTACTAAAAGATGCTCCGTACATATTGGTAGAATCGGTTAATCTTTTTTTATGGTCATAATTTTTGTACCCAAAAGTTTTTTGATATGTTATTTGATTCTCATCAAAAACAGTTACAGCAATGCCATGTACATTCGCATCGCGGACTAATTGATTTACTTTAGAGGTTAAGGAATCTTTAGTAATTATAGAGTGGTCAAGCCTAACAATTTGCTTTGATTTGTTATCAGTACATCCTATGAATCCAATCGAAATTAGAATGATCAAAAAGTTGATATGTTTTATCGATTTGTTTTTCTTTAAAAATGGGATTGATAAAGGGTAGTAAAACTTTTGTGTGTTTAAAACAGAAACTATATTAATAATCATGACAATAAGACAAAAAGGAATAACTGCAATAAATAGAAAGAAACCTACACCTTCAATTGTAACTAAACCAATAAATGATACTAGGAATAATATGGTCATTGTTATCTGGAAGTTTATAATAGCTCTTCCGTGTACATCGTAGATTTTATTGTCTTCTCTTTTGTGAATCCATAGAAAAACGGGTAATAGAATATTACATAGAGGTATCATTAGTCCTAAGAAAGGTGTAGCGTGCAATAGTAATAGCCATTTTTGTTGTATAGATTCTTCTTTTGGGTTTTCTATAGGTAGGAGATCTTCTACCTTGATTTCTAAAGCTATTGCTAATAGTTTTATGGTTTGTAAATGTGGGGTTACTTCTCCTTTTTCAATGCGTTGGATAGTTCTTATTCCTACGGTTGTTCTATGTGATAGCTCTTCCTGTGTGTAGCCTTTTAATTTACGTTGATATAGTAAGTTTTTAGAAATAGATTGATTCTCCATGATTTTGTTTTTTGTACAAGACAAAACTATTAATTGGCATTGGTATTTATTACGCCATTTAGGTGTCACCTATCTGTCATTTAGCATTTTTATTGAGGTTTAGGGTTAAAGATATTGTTTTATTAAATAAAAAATGCCTTTAAGAAACTTAAAGGCACTGTTGTGATTTTTATAATGAGATTGCTTTTTTATCGTAATTCTGCTCCTAATTTGTTCTCAAAATTATACTGAAGCTTATTCATGATTTTATCAATTTGCTTATCTGTTAATGTCTTATGTTCATCTTGCAATGTAAAACTTACAGCATATGATTTTTTACCATCAGGCAAATTCTTCCCTTCATATACATCAAATAAATTAATGTTTTTTAGAAGTTGTTTTTCTGTTTGTTTTGCAATAGTATGAATTTCTTCAAAAGTAACAGTGTTATCTAATAACAGTGCAAAATCTCTCTTAACTTCTGGAAATTTAGGAATATCTCTAAATTTAATTTTACTTCTTCTAGCAAACTCCAATATTATATCCCAGTTAAAGTCTGCAAATAATACTTCTTGAGAAATTGAAAAATGCTTTAAAACGGATTTTTTTACAATTCCAAATTCTACTAATTTAGATTTTCCTAAACTATATGAAACTCCTTCAGAAAAAATATCATTTTTAGCTGGAGCTGTTTTGGATCTTTTAATACCTAAGCGATCAAGGATTGTTTCGATGATTCCTTTTAGATAAAAGAAGTCGCTTTTTTCCTGTGTTACTTTCCAGCTTTCTTTTGCCTTATTTCCTGTAACTAGTAGGGTAAGATGTTTGTTTTCAATTCTTCCGCTTTCATAATTATGATAGGTTTTACCAAACTCAAAAAACTTAAGATCAGAGCGCTTCCTATTAATATTGTAAGAAACTGCTTCTAATCCAGAGAATAACAAAGACTGACGTAATACTGCTAGGTCATTACTTAATGGGTTTAGCATTTCTACATTATTATCAGCATTTAATTGTTCTGATAGAGAAATATATTCTGGAGCTGTTAGAGAATTTGCTAACATTTCATTAAATCCTTGACCTACTAATTGATTAGAAATGGTGTTTTGGATATTATGATCAGAAAATTTATCAATATTAGAGATGGATGCATTTAGTTTTTGTGTAAACTTAATGTTATTGTAACCATATACTCTTAGAATTTCTTCAATAACATCTGCTTCTCGTTGAACATCGTTTCGATATGCAGGAATGGTAAGACCCAAACCACCTTCTGTGACACTATTTACTTTAATTTCTAATGAACTTAAAATATCTTTAATAGTTTCTTGCGGAAGTTCTTCACCAATAAGTTTTGTTGTATTTTCAAAAGATAAAAACACCTGAAAGTCCTCTGTCTTTTTAGGGTAGAGATCGGTAATTTCACTTGTAATATCTCCACCTGCTAATTCTTGAATAAGTAAAGCTGCTCTTTTTAAAGCATACTCTGTGATATTAGGATCGATACCTCTCTCGAATCTGAAAGAAGCATCTGTATTTAGGCCATGACGTTTTGCTGTCTTACGAACACTTACTGGATTAAAATAGGCACTTTCTAGGAATATTGAAGTGGTTTTTTCAGTAACTCCAGAATTAATTCCACCAAAAACTCCAGCAATACAAAGTGGTTTTTCTGCATCACAGATCATTAAGTCCTCAGAATCAAGCTCTCTTTCGACTTCATCTAAAGTGGTAAATTTAGTACCAGCCTTAAGCGTTTTAACTTCTATTTTGTTTCCTTCTATATAATTTGCGTCAAAAGCGTGTAGAGGTTGCCCTAATTCGTGTAATACGTAATTGGTAACATCAACAACATTGTTTTTTGGTGTAAGACCAATGGCTCTTAATCTATGTTGCAACCAAGAAGGAGATTCTGCTACTTTTAATCCAGAAATGGAAACACCGCAATACCTTGGTGCTAATTCGGGATTTTTTACTTCAATATCAAACTTATGTAATCTGTTCTCTATTTTAAAATTACTCACCGATGGTGTGATCAACTCTAGATTGATATCCTTTTGTTGTAAACCAGCTTTTAAGTCTCGAGCGGTACCCCAATGACTCATTGCGTCTGCTCGATTAGGTGTTAAACCTATTTCGAATATCTGATCGTTTTCTATATCAAAAATATCAGCTGCAGGTGTCCCAACAGGAATATCTTTGTCCAAAACCATGATTCCATCATGACTTTTTCCTAGCCCTAATTCGTCTTCAGCGCAGATCATCCCATGACTTTCTTCTCCACGAATCTTGCCTTTCTTTATGGACCATTCTTCTCCATTAGCATCATATAATTTTGTTCCGATAGTGGCAACAGGAACTTTCTGACCTTCTGCTACATTGGGAGCACCACATACAATTTGCACGGGTTCTCCATTACCTAAATCTACTTTGGTAACTTTTAATTTATCAGCATTAGAGTGTTGTGAACAACTAATAACTTGTCCTACTACTACACCTTGTAAACCACCTTGTACACTTTGATAGGTTTCGATTCCTTCTACTTCAAGTCCCAAATCGGTTAGTAATTCTCCAGCTTTTTCTGCATCCCAATCAAGCTTAATAAATTGCTTGAGCCAGTTATATGAAATTTTCATTAATGATGATTCTGTAATTAGCCGGTAAAGATAATACTTTGGGTAAAGCTAACAAACAAGAACTTTGGGTTATCTAGAATAATTTTTTAATGTTGTAAAGACTATTTTACTTATAAAAAAGTAATAGTATTTTGATTAAATAACGATTAGATTTAGAATGCTTATTTTTGAATATTAGTTTTAATTAAATAATGCCGCTATGAACATGAAAAACCTACTTATTATTTTTCTTTTTGTTAGCTGTTTTACTTTATCCGCTCAACAGGTAGATGAAAATAACTCTAAAATAGAAAAAGGACAGAATACATTATTACAAGAACAACAACGAGATAAAAAGAGTTCTAATACTAAAAAAAGAAGTAAGGCAACCAGATTAAATGATAAAGAAGAACAAGATTTACAAAAACTTCACGAGAAACGCTTGAAAAAGAATAAAGGTTTGAAAGAGAAATCTTTATCTAAAAAAGGGAAACAAAAAAATGTTAAGGTATACGATAAAAAGGACCCTAGTGGTTTATAAATACATATACCATTTTTTCGTTTTCTACAATAACATTCTTAAAATACTACAATAATTTTTTTACGGTAAAATTCAATGATAAGAGTTAATTTCCTTAATTATACAGCTAAATTATTTTTTTTGATATTTTTAATAAGTTTAGCCTCTTGCAAAAAAGAAGAGAAATCAAATAATGAATTATTCCTTAAAAGTGGCCTTTGGAAGGCTTCTTTAGCAGTTCAAGATGATAAAGAATTGCCTTTTCTATTTGAAGTTTTTGAAGATCAAACATTGAAAATTTTTAATGCAGAAGAAATAATTGATGTTGATGAGGTGAGTATTAAAGGAGATTCTATATTTATTAAATTCCCAGTTTTTGAAGGTTATGTAGCTGCGAAATTTCAGGATTCTATGACGATTTCGGGAAGTTTTATAAAAGAAAGTTTGGATAGAATCGTGCCTTTTAAAGCAGATTTTGGTGTTAGAGATAGGTTTGAAGTAACCTCAAAACCTGCTGCTAATATAAAAGGAAATTGGGAATCGGTTTTTAGCCCCGAGACTCCAGAAGATAGATATATAGCTAAAGGTATTTTTAAGCAAAACGGAAATGTCGTAACCGGAACTTTTAGAACGACAACGGGAGATTACCGATTTTTAGAAGGAGTTCTTAATAATAATAAATTAGAACTATCAGCTTTTGATGGAGCTCATGCCTTTCTATTTACGGCACAAGTTACGGATAGCACAATGAGTGGTCATTTTTATTCTGGAAATCATTGGAAAGAACCTTTTACAGCCAAACGTAATGAACAGTATGAATTACCTTCTGCAGATTCTTTAACTTTTATCAAAGAAGGATATGATAAACTAGAGTTTAGTTTTCCAGACGCTAAAGGAAATCAAGTTTCTTTAAATGATGAACGTTTTAAAGGAAAAGTAACGATGGTACAAATCATGGGAACTTGGTGTCCTAATTGTATGGATGAAACCAAATACTATGTAGATTATTATAATAAAAATAAGGATAAAGATATAGCATTTGTAGCATTAGCATTTGAGTATGCTAAAACTTCAGAAAAAGCATTTAAATCGATAGAAAGGCTTCGAACAAAATTAAAAGTAGAATACCCTATTCTTTTAGCGCAGTATGGAACATCAGATAAAGAAAAGGCACAAGAGAAATTACCAATGCTCAATCATATTTTATCATACCCAACTACAATTTTTATAGATAAAAAAGGAGAAATTCGTAAGATTCACACTGGGTTTAATGGCCCTGCCACTGGTCAAAAGTATATTGAGTATAAGGATGAGTTAGAAGGTTTTGTTAATCAGCTGTTAAAAGAATAATCGATTTAACAATTATTAGTACTTATCATCTTAGTTTAACAATATAGTAACATTAGGATTAAGAATATCATCTTATTATTGTTTGAAGCGTATGACTTTTCTTTCATACATATTCAAAATATAATTCAAACAATTCAAGTCATGAAACAATCTAAACTTATAGGAGCATTTTTTGTGAGTGCATTAATGTTATTATCGATTCCGATAAATGCTCAATTAAAAACTCCAGAAGCAAGTCAGCGGGCTCAAGTCACTCAAAGAGTTGGAATAACAGATATTACTATTGATTATGGTAGACCAAGTGTAAAAGAACGTGAGGTTTGGGGTAAACTAGTTCCTTATGGATATAATAATTTAGGATTTGGAACATCTAAAGCGGCGCCTTGGAGAGCAGGAGCTAATCAGAATACTACTATAGAATTTTCGCATGATGTAAAAATAGAAGGAAAAGATATTAAAGCAGGACTTTATGGACTTCATGTTGCTTTAAAAGAAGGAGGTGGGGCAACAGTCATATTTTCTAGGAACTCATCATCGTGGGGGAGTTATTTTTATGATGAAAAAGAAGATGCTTTGCGTGTAGATGTACAAACTAAAGAAGTAGGGCATACAGAAACGTTATTATTTTTATTTCCTTCTTTTGATGCTACTAGTACTATCGCGGCTTTACGGTGGGAAAAGAAAGAAATTCCGTTTAAGATAGAGGTAGACGTTGATGATATTGTAATGAAAGGGGTTAAAGATGATCTTAGAAGTAATGCTGGATTTACGCAATCAAACTGGGATAATGCAGCTAATTATGCTTTTAATTCTGGAGATTTAGACCAAGCACTTGATTGGGTAAATGCCTCTATAAGTGGTAATTTCTTTAGTAAAGAAACTTTTGGTAACCTTTCTCTAAAGTCTAGAATTTTAGCAAAACAAGGAAAGACAGCAGAGGCAATGGAAATAGTAGATAAGGCAGTAACAAAAGGAAACGCTTCTCAGGTATTTCAATTAGGGAATGGTCTTATCGGTCAAGGGCAAAAGGAAAAAGCTTTGGAAGTTTTGAAAAGTAATGTAAAAAATAATAATGGTGCTTGGCCATCTAATTATGGATTAGCTAGAGCTTACTCGGCAACAGGAGATTATAAAAATGCAGTTAAATCAATGAATAATGCTATGAGTAAAGCTCCTGAAAGATTTAAAGGAAGATTATCTGGAGAATTAGAAAAACTAAAAAAAGGAGAGGATATTAATTAATATCTTCCTAAAAATATAGATAAGTAATAAAGGGATTAGAGTTTTTCTAATCCTTTTTTTATTGATTTAAAAGAAAAAAAGTTAATGTTTTTAAAGCTTAATCTATTGATTATTTCTTGTTATATTACCTAGTATTATTACCATATCTTTGTACTACCAAATTTATATACATGAGTAAAGCTGTTTATATCGCTACTATTGAACCTAATAGTGGTAAATCAATTGTTGTTTTAGGATTAATGAGAATGTTACTTGGAAAAGTAGCAAAAGTTGGATACTTCAGACCTATTATAGATGATCCCAAAGAAGGAGAGATCGATAACCATATTAATACTGTAATATCACATTTTGAGTTAGATATTAATTTTAAAAACACCTACGCTTTTACAAGAAGTGAAGTATTACAAAAATATAATCAAGGAAGATCCGGAGCAATTATAGATGGTATTATTCAAAAATATAAAAATCTGGAGGAAAAGTTTGATTTCATTCTTGTAGAAGGAACTGATTTTTCTGATGAAGGTACTATTATCGAGTTTGATATAAATGTAATTATAGCAAAGAACTTAGGAATTCCTTCTATTATAGTTGCTAGTGGAGTTGATAAAACTAAAGAAGAAATTACAGGAAACCTTAAACTAGCATACGATACATTTACTAGTAAAGATGCAGAAGTACTAGCTATTGTTGCTAATAAGGTGGTGAAAGGTTCTGAAAAAGAATTGAAAGAAGAATTAGATAATGATTTTGGAACCAATGTTGAGAAAATCATTATCCCTAAGATCGGCTCATTGATTAATCCTACAATAAGAGAAATTGTTAATGAATTAGATGGAAATGTTCTTTTTGGGAAAGAATTTTTAAATAATCAAGCAGGTAGTTTTGGAGTTGGAGCGATGCAATTGAGAAACTATCTTACGCACCTTAAGGATAATAGTTTGGTTATTACTCCTGGAGATAGAGCGGATATTATTTTAGGTGTTTTACAAGCAAATATTTCTGATAATTATCCTAAAATTTCAGGGATCATTTTAACTGGTGGAATAATTCCCGAAGAGTCGATTCTTAAATTAATAGAAGGTGTCTCGTTATCAGTTCCTATTGTATCAGTATCTCAAGGAACTTTTTCTATAACAAATAAGATTGGTGCTATTAGGTCTAAAATACATGCGGATAACTTACAAAAGATAAATACGTCTATTAGCACGTTTGAACAATATGTAGATGAAGATCGTTTAGTAGATCCATTAATTACTTTTGAGTCTGATAGTTTAACTCCAAGTATGTTTCAGTATAATTTATTGAAACGAGCATTGAAAAATAAGAAACATATTGTGTTGCCTGAAGGTTCTGATGAGAGAATATTAAGAGCAACGTTTAGATTACAAGCATCTAATGTGGTAGATATTACTTTAATAGGAGATGAAAAGAAAATTAAAAGTAAAGCAGTTAAACTAGATATTCCTATTGATTTTAGTAAGGTTAAAATTATTTTACCCGTAAATTCTCCACATTTTGAAGATTATGTGCAAACATTTTATGAATTAAGAAAACATAAAAATGTGAATTTAGACATGGCAAAAGATATGATGGCCGATGTATCATATTTTGGGACTATGATGATTTATAAAGGTCATGCAGATGGTATGGTTTCTGGAGCCGTACATACCACACAACATACCATTCGACCAGCACTACAATTTATTAAAACTAAACCAGGAGTAAAGGTAGTTTCTTCAGTCTTTTTTATGTGTTTAGATGATAGAGTTTCAGTATTTGGTGATTGCGCTATTAATCCAAACCCAAATGCAGAACAATTAGCAGAAATAGCAATCTCCTCAGCTAAATCGGCTGCAGCATTCGGTATAGAACCTAAAGTCGCTATGTTATCATATTCTTCTGGAACGTCAGGTAAAGGAGAAGATGTAGAAATAGTAAGAGCTGCTACCAAAATTGTAAAAGAGAAACATCCAGAACTTAAGATAGAAGGTCCAATTCAATATGATGCTGCTGTAGATATGAGAGTAGGACAGAGTAAACTTCCGGATTCCGAAGTAGCAGGACAAGCCAGTGTATTAATATTTCCAGATCTTAATACAGGAAATAATACATATAAAGCGGTACAACGAGAAACAGGCGCTTTGGCAATTGGTCCTATGTTACAAGGATTAAACAAACCGGTAAATGATTTGAGTAGAGGATGCACGGTAGATGATGTTTACAATACAGTAATTATAACAGCAATTCAAGCACAAGGACTATAAATAGTAAGATAATAATATGCGAATACTAGTATTAAACTCAGGGAGTTCATCAATTAAATTTCAACTCTTCAATATGCCTTCTGCTGAGGTTCTATGTTCAGGATTGGTGGAGCGTATTGGTTTAGAAAATGCCAAAATAAACTATAAAACCAGTACCAATGATATCGAAAAAGAAGAGACTATAGAGAATCATAAAATCGGACTTCAGTTGATTGCAGATTATTTATTAGACGCTAAAATTGGTGTAATATCTACTGCTTCAGAAATACAAATAGTTGGTCATAGAGTAGTTCATGGTGGAAGTACATATGCGGAGACTGTTTTGATTGATAGTGAAGTAAAACAAAAAATAGAAAAACTTTCAGCATTAGCACCTCTTCATAATCCAGCTAACTTGCAAGGAATTTTGGTGTCAGAAGATATTTTTAAACAAGCTAAACAAGTAGCAGTATTTGATACCGCATTTCATCAAACAATGCCTGTTGAAGCTTATAAGTATGCCATTCCTAATTCTTTTTTAGAAGAACATAATATAAGAGTGTATGGATTTCACGGTACTAGTCACAAATACGTTTCGGAAAAAGCAATTGATTCTTTAGAAAAAAAGAATACCAAGATCATTACGATACATTTAGGAAACGGATGTAGTATGACGGCAGTTAAGGATGGTAAAAGTATAGATCATACTCTAGGCTTTGCACCAATGAATGGATTAATTATGGGTACTAGATCAGGCGACATAGATCCAGCAGTTATCTTTTATATGGTTAATTCTTTAGGGTATTCTTTAGAAGAGGTTAATTCATTATTACAAAAAGAAAGTGGAATGCTTGGGTTAACAGGTTTTAGTGATTTAAGAGATATAGAATCTGCAGCAGAAAAAGGTAATATTAACTGTAAGCAGGCTTTAGAAATGAACGCATACCGTATTAAAAAATTTATTGGCTCATATGTTGCTGCTATGAATGGTCTTGATGCTATTGTTTTTACAGCAGGAATAGGCGAAAATTCTGATGTGGTAAGAAATTTGGTTTGTACTGAATTAGAATCTTTAGGAATTGAATTGGATCAAGATAAAAATGCTGCCAGATCTAAGGGGATAAGGGACATAAGTAAGTCTTCTTCTAAGATTAAAATATTGGTAATTCCAACGAATGAAGAATTGGAGATAGCTAGACAGTCCTTTAATTTAATTTCATAAAAATAAAAACGATTACCCGAAAACTGTTCGGGTAATCGTTAAAGTATTAAAAACATTGGTTTTTTTGGTTATGCCCAAATACAACTTCCGTTAGGCTGACAATAACCAAAGTCGCAAAACTCAAAACCGTTGAACATTTGACAACATTTTCTAGGAGGTCCACAATAAACGTAGTTACTCCAAGAACCTTTTATTTGTTCTTGATCTTTTTTCGTTAATTTTTGAATTCCTTCAAGGTTTAAGATTTTTTTCATTGTGTAAGTATTAAAGTTATTTTATATCTACAAGATAGGGTGTTAATGAATTGAAATACAAACTGAATTACTTGATATTTATAAATTTCAAGAACTTTTGGCTATAGTTCAAATCCATTTAAAATTGAGTGAAATATAAAAAAGAGGCAGTTTTCCTAGCCTCTTTTTATTTTATCTTTCAATATTATTGATACGCCGTTTAATAAAGAATACAACCTCCAAAACTTGTACATCTACCTGGTTCGCAAAAGCTTCCTCCTGGGAAACTAATACGGCATCTGTTTCCACTACCATTAATTGGATTTGGATTGCAACAAGAGATATATGTATTTGCCCCTTTTATTGATCTTTGTTGTCCTTTGCTAAGTTCTTGGACACCTGTTAATTCTAAGATTTTTTTCATTGTGTATTATGTTTGAGTTAAAAATATTAAGATGTGTTTTTTGAGAAAGGCATACTAGTTTTACATGCCTATAAATCTTATTCTAATATAGAATACATCTTCCGAAGCTATATGGATCACAATAACCAGGTTCGCAAAAACTTCCACCTGGAAAACTGATTTGACAACCTCTTCCAGAACTACAGCAGGATATATTACCCCATGCACCCTTGATAGATCTTTGTTGTCCTTTACTTAATTTTTGAATTCCTTGTAAATCTAAGATTTTCTTCATTGTGTAAGATATTTAAGTTAATCTCTTAAAAATAAGTGAAAATTCCCTAATTGCACTAGGTTAAAAACATTAAATAAATGCGGTTTTGTAGTAGTTTTTATGTTGAATAAATTCTGCTTGTTGATTTTTGGACTGTTTTTGAAGTATTATTCTGATATGCTATTGTAGGTGATAACTTATTAACAAACATGATTTTGTGTAAAAAACTGACTATCAGTAATTTAATCTTGCTTTAAGGTCTAATCGCTACATTTTCAACAGGTTGGGTAATGATTTGGTAACATAACCTTCTAGTTAATTCAACAAAATAGTTTTAGTTTCGAGGACAGTAAAACTTACTAACCTAACTCACAACACAAAATGAAAAAAATAGTACTATTACTAGTCATGGGATATTCTCTGGCTAGTTTTGGCCAGATTCCTTCTTATTACAATGATGTAAACCTTTCTTTATCAGGACAATCATTAAAAAATGAATTGGCAACAAAAGTAACTAATACACAAACGAACACTTTATCTTATACTCCAGGTGTTTGGGATGCTTTAAAACAGACAGATCTTGATCCTTCAAATTCTTCGAGAGTGATCTTAATTTATGGATATAACGATACAGATGGAAATACTACTACGGATAGGACAAGAGGCGTAAATAATAATGGAGGAGGTTCTACAGATTGGAATAGAGAACATGTATATCCTAAATCATTAGGTAATCCAAATTTAGGAACTTCTGGACCTGGTGCTGATGCGCATCATTTAAGACCTTCGGATGTACAAAGAAATTCTAGCAGAGGTAGTCGAAAGTTTGCAGATGGTTCTGGTAATTCTGGACCAACCTCACAAGGGCATTGGTATCCTGGAGACGAGTTTAAAGGTGACGTAGCTCGAATGATGATGTTTATGTATATAAGATATGGTAATCGATGCTTGCCATCTAACGTAGGTATTGGTACAGCGGTTTCTGGAGATTCTGATATGATCGAGTTGTTTTTAGAATGGAATGCGGAAGACCCAGTTTCTACCTTAGAATTACAAAGAAATCCAATTATAGAAAATTTACAAGGTAATAGAAATCCGTTCATCGATAACCCTGCTTTTGCTACTCAGATATGGGGAGGACCACAAGCTGAAGATCGTTTTGGAAATACAGGTGGTGGCGGAAATACTTTGTGCAGTTCTACAGTAACTACATTTCCTTATAATGAAGGGTTCGAAAACACATTTGGAGCATGGAAGCAAGCTACATCAGGAGATGATTTTAATTGGGCTACTCGTTCCGGAAGCACTCCTTCTTCTAATACAGGTCCGAGTTCGGCTAATGCGGGATCTTATTATATATATATGGAATCTTCTAGTCCAAATTATTCAAATAAAAGAGCGATATTATATTCTCCTTGTTATGATATTACTAGTGCTACCCAAGCAACTATTTCATTTAAGTACCATATGTATGGAACTTCTGCTATGGGAAGTCTTTCATTAGAAGCAAGTTTAGATGGAACCACTTGGATGTCTATTTGGAGTAAATCTGGAAATCAAGGAAATTCTTGGCAGACAGCATCTGTAAATTTAGCTTCTTACCTAGGAGAAAAAGTACAATTACGTTTTAATGGAATTACTGGAACTACTTGGCAAGGGGATATGGCTGTTGATGCGGTCAATTTATCTACTTCGGGTAGTACAGGAGGAGGATCTACAACCGGTGATGTCAATTTAAGAATTACTTTTGACCAGTATCCAGAAGAAACTAGTTGGGAAATCTCAAATAGTAGTGGTCAAGTTGTGTTTTCTGGAGAAACTTATGGTTCACAGGCAGACGGTTCTACGATTAATCTTGGTAGAACATTAGATGTAGGTTGTTATACGCTAGTCGTAAAAGATTCTTATGGAGATGGTATTTGTTGTAGTTATGGGAATGGTTCTTATGAATTAACAGATGCTAACGGCGTTGTATTAACTTCAGGAGGCTCTTTTGGTTCTCAAGATACTAAGAGTTTCTGTGTTACTTCTACATCTAGAGTTGGGATTGATACTATTGAAGAAAAAGTAGAAAAATCAGCTTCATTTGATTTCGGTTTTTATCCGAATCCGGTGAAAGGTTTATTAAACTTACAATTAGAAGGTATTGATAATGCTAATTATAAAATAGTAAATCATATAGGTCAGGTTATGAAAAAAGGATTAGTTACTAAAGAATCAATTCAGCTTCATAATTTGTCATCTGGGATGTACTTTATTATTATAGATAATGGAGAGCAAAAAGTAAGTAAGAAGTTTACTAAAGAGTAGTCAGAATAAAAATATGTTAAATATATCATCAATCCTGCTTTTTAAGTGGGATTGATTTTTTGTATAAAAAAGATGTAGATGTTTTTTAAAGGCTACACTTGATGTTTTTGATTAGTTATTTTTTGCCATATGAACAGCGATATTTTGTAAAGTAAATAGAATAAAGGAATTCCTATAACTAGGCTAAAAATAATTAATAAAAGAGCAAGTTTACCTCCTATAAATGGAATTTTACGTATATCCGAAATGATAGTAGTTTCACTGTACATATAATATGCACTAATAACAGTTAATGTTCCTATAGTAACGTATAAAAGATCATTGACGAAATTAAAATTATTGTATAAATGCTTAATTGTGGTAAATTGATATATATGATATAATAAACCAACCCCTAAACCAATAGAAAGAATGTATATAAGTTCTTTCTGATTTTTATATTGATCTCCGGTTAGAAAACTGCTTTTTAAACAAGCAGTGCATAATGTTGGATTATTGTGTATACAAGTATGACACATACCCTTAAAGCAATTATTACATCTACTTTGCGCAAAAAGGTTAGGATGCGAATGGCAAAAATGTTTTTGTTTTTCCTGCTCTGTCATGTGTTTTATTTTGGGGAATAATGTGGTATAAAAATATTAAAAAAGCGCAAATAGTTAATTTTGCGCTTTTTGATTAAGTCCAATGTATATTATGAGTTTGTGTTACTTCAATTGGCCTAATAATTTTTCAGCAACGAGTTCAGAAGAGGCAGGATTTTGTCCAGTAATTAGCAATCCATCTTCTAGTGCATAAGGTGACCAATCGTCTCCTTTGGAGTATGTTCCTCCATTATCTTTTAGCATATCTTCTACAAGAAAAGGTACCACATCAGTTAGTTGAACTGCCGCTTCTTCTGTATTGGAAAATCCAGTAACTTTTTTGTTATTTACTAAAGGTGATCCATCATTTGCTTTTGTGTTTTTAAATATAGCAGGTGCATGGCATACCGCTGCAATAGGTTTATGTTGCTTATAAAAAGTTTCAATCAATTTGATAGAGTTTTTATTTTCTGCTAGATCCCATAAAGGTCCGTGACCACCTGGATAAAATATAGCGTCGTAATCATCTGCATTAATCTGCTCTAATGGTATACTGCTTCCTAAAATATTTTGAGTCTCTTGATCTTCGTTAAATCGCTTTGTAGCGGGTGTCTGAAAATCTGGAAGTTCACTTTTTGGATCAATTGGTGGTTGTCCTCCTTTTGGAGATGCAATGGTGATATCAATACCTTTATCTTTCAAAAAATAGTAGGGGGAAGCGAACTCTTCGATCCAGAATCCTGTTTTTTCTCCTGTATCTCCTAAATCGCTGTGACTTGTTAATACAAATAGAACTTTTTTCATGTGATTTTTTTGTTTTGTTATTTTTTTACTTTCTGTTTCTTTCCCGCACGAAGCAAATAATACAATTATTGCTGTAAGCCCGATGATCTTTTTCATTAATAAAATTCTTCTATGTTTATTTAGAAACAAAATTAGGGTATCAGAAAAACCAAAAAAATGATCTATGATAAGAAAAGTATTTATTTTTTGGCAATCTCTTTTCGTATTCTACTAAGACTTTCTGAAGTTATCCCTAAATAAGAAGCAATATGATAGTTCTTTACTAATTGCTCAATATTAGGATACGTATTTACGAATTCAATATATTGTTCTTTTGCAGTTTTTGATAAATCTCCGATGATTCTCTTTTGAAAGGAACCGATATAGGATTCGGTTTTTATTCGAAAATAACGTTCTATTCCAGGGACCAAATCAAAAATTTCTTCCATATCATCTCTAGAGAGTCTTAAAGCCGTAGCATCCTGAATACATTCAATTTGAAGAATTGCTTTTTCTTTTTTGAAAAATGCAGTATAGTCACTAATCCACCAGTCCTTTATTGCAAATTGTATGGTATGTTCCTTCGCTGATGTATCTGTAAAAAAAGATCTTAAACAACCGCTTTCTACATAATATTGATAAAAAGTGGTGTCATTAGGATGTAATAAAGTTTCACCTTTGTTGATGGTTGTTTTTTTAAGCTTTTTACTGATGATGTTTTTATGCATTTCGCTCAATGTTAAACCTTGAAAAATTTCTTGGAGATGCATATGGTATAAGTTCTAAATGCGTTTTTTACTACTGTAAAAATATTAAAAAAGAATAAGCTTTATGAGTTAGGTATATACAAAATAAAAGAGTCTGACTATAAATGATAATCAGACCCTTTTTATGTTGTTTTCAGGTAATATGTACTAGTTGTTTAGCATTACAGGCATTACAAGCATGGTAACGCTTTCACCTTCATCTAATCCATCAGTTGGAGTTAAAATTCCGGCTCTATTAGGTAATGACATTTCTAATTGTACATCATCTGCATTAAGATTATTCAACATTTCACTTAGGAAACGAGAATTGAAACCAATCTGCATATCATCTCCTTGATAATCACAAGTAAGACGTTCCTCAGCTTTGTTAGAATAGTCAATATCTTCTGCTGAGATATTTAATTCTGCACCTGCTATTTTTAATCTTATTTGATGTGTAGTCTTGTTTGAGAAAATAGAAACCCTACGTACAGAATTTAAAAATTGAGTACGCGCAATTGTTAATTTATTAGGATTTTCTTTAGGGATTACAGCTTCGTAATTAGGATACTTGCCATCTATCAATCTACAGATTAACTCTGTATCCTCGAATGTGAATTTAGCATTAGACTCATTGTATTCTATTAATACTTCTGTGTCACTGCCAGCTAATATACCTTTTAAAAGATTTAAAGGTTTTTTAGGCATAATAAATTCAGCCGATTGAGATGCTTTTACATCTTCACGAGAGTATTTCACCAATTTATGTGCATCCGTAGCCACAAAAGTTAAACTTTCTGTAGAGAACTGAAAAAATACTCCACTCATAACAGGTCTAAGATCATCGTTACCAGTAGCAAAAATAGTTTTGCTAATGGCAGTAGCTAAAATATCTCCTAATAATGTTGTAGAACTTGGATCCTCTAATTCTACAGCTTTAGGAAATTCTTCTCCATCTGCATATGCTAATGCATATTTACCGTGATTAGAACTGATTTCTATAGTATTATTATCTCCTGCAACAAAAGTTAGTGGTTGCTCAGGAAACGTTTTTAAAGTTTCTAATAATAATTTTGCTGGTACTGCAATAATTCCTTCATCTGATGACTCAACCTCTAGTTTAGCAGACATAGTAGTCTCCAAATCAGATGCTGAAACTGTCAAGGAGTTATTATCTAATTCAAATAAGAAGTTATCTAGGATAGGTAGTGTGTTACTATTATTGATAACTCCACCTAATACTTGAAGTTGCTTTAATAAATACGAACTGGAAACTATGAATTTCACCCGTTTAATTTTTTTAGATTAGTACTGTTTTTACAGTAGCCATATATTAATAGCTAACGCAAATATAATTGTAATCTACAAGGATTTCATTATGCCAAAAACGTTAGTTATTAACAAACAGCTAGGAGTTATTGACTATGCTCGATCAGATGTAGATATTACCTTGAATACGTTATAAGATGATTCTTCAAAATAAACCATCTATTAGTGTTAGTTTTTACTATAAATATCGACATATTAAGCAAAAATTTTGCTTTAATACTTATGAAATCCAAGATCCAATTTGTACTATGTCTGTTACTTACAAGTAACCTTCTTTTGGCCCAGAAAACAACTGATCCTTATAATCAAAATGAAGAATTAGGAAAAGTACGATGGTTGCGGGATTATGATACTGCAATAGCGCTCGCTAAAAAGGAAAATAAAGATGTGTTGATTTTATTTCAAGAAGTGCCAGGTTGTAGTACTTGTAGAAATTATGGACATAACGTTTTAAGTCATCCTTTGATGGTTGAAGCTATAGAAAATTCATTTATACCGTTAGCGGTATTTAATAACAAAGGAGGTAAAGATGCGGAAATACTTCGTAAGTATAGTGAGCCTAGTTGGAACAACCCAGTAGTTCGTATCGTTGATATTAATGGAGATGATGTAATAAAACGGATAGGGGATGACTATTCTGCACTGCGTTTGTGTAAAAGTATGCAACAAGCTATTGAAGAAAAAGGGCGAGAAATTCCTGAATACATCAATTTATTGGCGCAAGAATTATCCGTAAAGAAAGTGCATAAAGCTTATTATAAGATGTCTTGTTTTTGGTCTGGTGAGAAGGAGTTAGGTAAATTAACAGATGTATTAAATACAAAGTCTGGATTTATAGATTATAGCGAGGTAGTAGAAGTTACATATAACCCTAGGGGATTGACCAAAAAAGAATTAGATACATATGCAAAATCTAATGGTATGACCTTAATTGATAATCAACAATCGTATCAATCTTCATCAAAGGATATACATTATTATTTACAACAGACAAATTTTAAATACATACCATTGACCAAAATTCAGCAAACGAAAATTAATAGTGCTTTGGGTGATGGTAAGTCTGCATTACATTTCTTGAGTCCTACTCAGCTAAAATGGTTTAAGGCGATTAAAAATAATAGAGATGAGGTATTGTTTCATGTAAGTTTTGCCAAAGCCTGGATCAAAAAAAACAAAGGAAAAGGAGCTATCTAATACTTGTTATAGTTTGGTTGTTATATAAAAGTGGAGATTCGTAATATCACTTCCGAACTGAGGATATGATATTGTTTAAATTTATTCATCTTTCATCAACTGATCTGTATAATGTACTTTATGTTTTGGTTGGGCAAAACGTTTTGTATTATAGGACTTAGAAGCTCCTTTAGCTATAGAGAGGGTTTCCCAAGACTGCGTACTAATCATTTTTCCTATAAATACAATTTGTCCAATATGATAAGAATAATGTGCAAGTTGCCTATTAATTGCCTCTGTAATGGTATGTTCAATATTCCGGATATATATGGGTTGATCAAAATTAGTTTCATTGATAATGTCCAAGGCATTAAAAAGGCATTGCCATCCTTGGTCCCATTTGATTAATAATTCTTCTTTAGATCTGATGTCATTTTCGAACTCTTTATCGCGTTCTCTCCATTTTTTCTCTCCATCAGAGGTTAGGAAATCTGTCCAACGAGATTTCATATTACCCCAAAGATGTTTCACAATAATTGCAATACTATTACTGTCTTCATTATGCTGCCAAAATAAATTTTCATCAGAAACTTGATCAATTGTTTTTTCCCCTAGAGATTTGTAGTACAGGAACTGTTTTTTGATTCCTGATATATATATAATAGTATCCATTGTTCTTATTTAGTGATTAGAATATAATAAATTTTGAGCATATAGGTTTATAATGCTATATCATATTTTTGATAAATAACGGTATAAAAAAAGGCAGGATGGTTAGTGGTGATTTTAGTTAAATAACAGATTTATAACACTTTATTTATTTTTTAGATTGTAGTTTTAAAGGGAAAAATTATGTTAATTTTAAAATTAATGTAGTGCAGTTTAAAATCTTAAAACCTTTATTATGAAAAAAATGATGAATTCAATTTCTGGAATTAAAACATTACCTAAATCTTCTCAAAAAGAAATCAAAGGAGGAATGCCTATTTTGTCTGATTGCCAAAGAGGATGTTACAGATTTTATCTTGTAGATATTGATGGAATCAATTGTGCAGTTCCAAGTCCTAGTGGAGCAGTTTGTTTTGGTACTGTACAAAATGGACAGTGCTGTATTTAATTGATTAAATTAGTTGTTTTGATCAGAAAGCTCTTAACAAAGAGTTTTCTGATCGATTTAAAATGTAGCACTATTTTTGATACTTTCTTTTTCTAAGAAAAGAAAACCCAACTCCAAATAGCCCTAAAATTATTAGTGGAACCACGATGTTGATTATCTGCCAAAAACTTCTAGTTGCTACTACTTTTTCTATATTTAAGAAGGCAATGTTTATTTCTTTACCTCTTACTTGGGTTAGTCCAGAATCATCTAGTAAATAGTTAACGGTGTTTAATAAAAACTCCTTATTTCCGTATTGCAGATTTAAATAGGGGTCATATCCTAAGGTGATTGGCCTTCCTTTTCTAATGCCATTTTTAATCACATCACCATCCGCAATTACCACCATTTTCGTTTCGATACTTGTATCTTTTCCATCAATAATTTTAAATGGCTTTACACGATCTTTATATGCAGATTTAAAACTTCCCTCTAACAAGACAGCCAGGTTATGATTTCCTTCGGTATAACCAGTAATATCTGGTTTTTGCCCGATAATATTGTCAAGTCTTATTTCTGTTGGGATTCCTTCTAATTTTGATCTTTCAGAACTGGTTAATAATATGGTCTTAGTTAGATCATTTTTTAAAGTATCTATTTGGTTCGAAAATTCAAACTTCACAGATTCTATGTTTTTAACAATAGGATGATTTCCGCTGTTTTTTGTTAACGAAGCATAAAACCATGGATGCGGAGTAAATTGAGTATCATTTCCTTGGCCAGAGGCAAGCATTAATGGAGCAGAGTAGAGGTCATTTACTATAACCGGATTAATTCTTACTCCATAAGAAAATAATGCATCTCCAAGTTTTAAATCTTGCATAAATGCTACAGCCGATCCTTGAGATTGAGGTGTGAATAAGCTGTCAATCTCCATACCAACAGATTCTACTAGCCACAGCGATTTTCCACCGTCCATAATAAACTGATCTAATACATATTTTTCTTTTTCAGAAAACGGTTTTGTTGGTTTTGCATTAATTACGAGATCAAACTTTTGTAAATCTTGTAATGTTTTTTCTGGATTAGAGGCAACAGAATCTAAAGTAAAGGCGCCAACAAAATAATATTCCTGAAGCGTTTTGATAAAATCAGCTATTTTAACATCTGGTAGTTGTCCATTTCCTTTGATTACCGCAATTTTGTGTTTTTTTGGATGGATTAGTTTTTTTAGAGCATCAGCAAAAACATACTCTAATTGTTGAATAGAGTTGTTAACTCTTTCTTCGGTAGTGGCTCCAATTGTATTTTTTACCAAAGCGACTTTAACACTGCGGTTTTGATAATTCATAATGGCCCAAGGAACAACAGTTTCTATTTCAGTTTTCCCGCTTTCTTGTACACTAACTTCCATAGGAGTCAACCCTAATCTTTGTAATTCCTCTAAGGTCTCTTTTCTAAATTCTTCCTCCTCAATTGGGTTTGTAAAAACATACTGTATGTTAGAATTTATAGCATTAAACTCTTCTAGAATTTGTTTAGTTTCTGCTTGTAGTTTTCTAAATTCTGATGGGAAATCACCTTCTAATAAAACGTCTATAGAAATTGGCACTTCTGCTTCTTTCAATAGATTTTCGGTTGCCTCAGAAAGAGTAAAGCGATTATCTACTGTTAGATCAAAACGATTGTATAAAGAATTTCCTCCAATGTTAAGTATAATAACTGTAATGACAGCAAAAGAGGTAAATTTCAGAATAGTTTTTATAGGATATTGTCGTAGTATAATGGTTGTTAGAAATACGAAAAATGCAATAATACTGATAAAATACACAATATCTCTTGTATCTATAATCCCTTGACTAATACGCTCGTAATGTAATTGAATTCCGATTTGTTCGATAGTATAATCAGTAGCTCCAAGCAATTGGTAGTCTGCTAATCCACTAAATCCAAAATAAAACAGAAAGCATAAAAATACACCAACTAAGAATGCTACAATCTGATTGTTTGTTATAGAAGATGAAAATGTTCCTATAGCTGTATAGGCACCACAGAGCAATAAAAGAGCGATATAAGATCCAATCGTGCTACCAATATCTATATTCCCTATTGGATTTCCCAACTGATGTATTGTGATTACATATAACAAACTTGGGATCAGAGCTAAAATAATGAGTAAAAGACTTCCAAAATATTTTCCTAAAACGATCTGCCATCCTGGTAGGGGTTTTGTTATCAGAAGTTCTAGTGTTCCTTGTTTTCTTTCTTCTGCAATACTTCTCATGGTTATAGCAGGAATCAAAAACAATAAAATCCAAGGAGCAATCAGAAAAAATGGAGAAAGGTTTGCAAAACCACTATCCAAAATATTGAACTGCCCTTTAAATACCCATAAGAAAAGTCCATTAAGAACTAAAAATATACCTATTACTAAATACCCTACAGAGGAGGCAAAAAATGTATTGATTTCTTTTCTTATTACTGCAAGCATATTCTTGTATTGTCGTTTTTTTTATAATTAGTTTCGGGTGAAAATAAGAATTTAGTAGACACTTCTTACTATACGTTTAAAGATACTATCTATATTTCTTGAACACTCCAAGCTTCTGGTTTTTGGTTAAATTTATTTTTGGTATTTGCCCAAACACCTTTAAATAACGAAGAGTTTCTGTAGTTATTGAGGTGTTCTTCAGATTCCCAGTGACTATAGGTAAAAAATTGATTGGTTTGGTGGATATCTCTTATTAGTTTTAAGTGTAAGCACCCTTCAAAATTTCGAATTTTATCCTTGTTCTGATGGAAATTCTCCAAAAATGCATCGATTTGTTCTGGAATGAAACCTAATTTTACAATTCTTATGATCATTGTTATTTTCGCATTTTAAAATTTAAAAGAATTATAGATCATTCAAAAGTAATACTCACTGTATCTCGAAAGTGCAATCCAAACAGACTTGAGGCACCTCCAACAGTTTTTGGATTACTTTTATATATTGCTAATTCTAAATACCCAGATGAATTAAATACAGCTAATTTTTTTCCATCTTCCTCGCGTTTACTTTTTTCAATATCAAAATTTATGGCATCACTGTACCGTTCATAAATAGTACTAAAAACAGCACTTCTTGCTGTGATTTTAAACGCTCTTCCTTTACCAACATCATCAAACAACTTACGAGTGATATTAGTAATTAAATTTCCATAATTATCAATATATATTATACTACCCACGATCTGTTTATCACCAAGATTTACGATAGGAGTAATTCCTTTAATTAATTTAATATCAGAAATAGATTTTCCTATTACTTCTAATGTTCCTCCTCGTGCAATGTGGCAGGCCACAGCGACAAAAACATCTAATACAGGAAAATTCGTTCCAATTGCATCGTGTATGTTGATTTCAACAATTTTTTCTGGTCTAAATTCAGAAGCAATTAATGAAATCAATCCATTATTAGCACAGATAAAATAATGATCATCAAGTTGTACTGCAATGTGTTTGTTCTCTGGATTAAGTTCACTATCAATTCCTACAATATGAATACTTCCTTTAGGGAAGCTTTTATAAGCGTTTTGAATAATATAGGCAGCTTCAGTAATATGGAATGGTGAAATTTCATGAGAAATATCAACAATTGTGGCTTCAGGTAATTCCGTATAGATAGCACCTTTAACCGCAGACACAAAGTGATCTTTGATTCCGAAATCAGTAGTTAAAGTTATTATTGGCATCTATAAGAATTGTTAATATCTTTTAATTATAAGCGCTTAAAAATATGTAAATTTGCTATGAAGTTATTCAAAGTTTTTTTGAATCTAGAAATCAACCAATAAAAACATATGAGTTTATCATTTTAGACCACTAATATTCTTTATGATCTTTAACAAAATCCAACTTATAATACGTTTTTCATTTTTGATTCCCCGACAAAAACTTCAAACAATCCCAATAGCTATTGGGACCACAAACTTAGTCAATCCAAAAAACAAATCATACTAAAATTTCTATAGCTTTTGAACGAACTTATTATTGAACTGACAGAAATCAATCCACGGGAGTTTTTCGGACTTCAGAATAGCAATATCCAACTATTGAAAAAATACTTTCCTAAGTTAAAAATTGTAGCTAGAGGAAGTAAAATGAAGGTATATGGAGACGAGGAGATGCTCGAGGAATTCGATGCACGCCTTAATATGCTTTTGGAACATTTTGGGAAATACAACAAACTTGATGAGAATGTTATAGAACGTGTACTTACTAGTGATACTAAAGCGGATTATGAAACTTCTGCAGTTAGTGGAGAAACACTTGTTCACGGAGTAGGAGGTAAGGCGATTAAAGCGCAGACAGCAAATCAACGCAAGTTGGTGGAATTGACGTATAAGAATGATATGGTTTTTGCTATTGGACCTGCAGGAACTGGTAAAACATATACAGGTGTTGCTTTAGCTGTTAAAGCATTGAAAGAAAAACAAGTAAAGAGAATCATACTTACACGCCCTGCAGTAGAAGCAGGAGAGAATTTAGGGTTTCTACCTGGAGATTTACAGGAAAAACTGGATCCGTATATGCAGCCACTATATGATGCATTACGTGATATGATCTCTCCAGAAAAACTAGAAAGTTTTATAGAAAAAGGAGTAATACAAATTGCTCCGATGGCATTTATGCGAGGACGTACTTTGGATAATGCGTTTGTAATTCTTGACGAAGCGCAAAACACTACGCATGCCCAAATGAAAATGTTCTTGACCCGTATGGGTAAAAATGCAAAGTTTATGATTACCGGTGATCCTGGACAGATTGATTTACCGCGTAGAGTAACATCTGGTCTAAAAGAAGCATTATTAGTGTTAAAAGGAGTTTCAGGAATTGGAGTAATACACTTAGATGATAAAGACGTGATCCGTCATAAATTGGTAAAAAAGGTGATTGCGGCATATAAAGAAATAGAAAACAGAAACGATTAATTTAGAGGTGAATATGTGAGTTTTTGAGAGGTGAGCCTTTCAATAAAATATATTATAAGTTTTGTAAAGATTGTTGTATTATTTTGATATTAAAAGGAGATACATTGAAAAGTAAGTATCATTTTAAATTTGAAGATTTAATTATTTACAATAAAGCTATTGAGTTTGGGGAATCGGTAAATAATCAGATAGCTTCTTTTCCGAAGGAAGAAATGTATAGATTAGCTTCTCAGTTCATTAGAGCAGCGGATTCGGTAGCATTAAATATAGCAGAAGGCTCTGCAAGTTCTGATGCTCAGTTTAATAGATATCTTCAAATGGCTTGGGATAGTGCGCATGAATGTATTGTTTGCAGTACTAAAGCAAAATTAAGAGGTTTTATTAGGGAAGATCAGGATGAAAGAAATAGATCAGATATTACCGAATTATCCAAAATGATAACCTCATTTAAAAGACATTTAAAATCAAAATCTAACGAGTAGTCACCATTATTTATTTTTAAGATACTCACATACTCCACAACTAAGATACTATTATGAATACGATTACAGATACCAATTATAATTTTCCGAATCAGAAATCAGTTTATAAAGGAAAAGTAAGAGAAGTATACAATATAAATGATGATCTGTTGGTAATGATTGCTACAGATCGTTTATCTGCATTTGATGTAGTAATGCCAAAAGGAATTCCTTTTAAAGGACAAATACTGAATCAGATTGCTACTCAGATGATGAAAGCAACTGAGGATTTAGTGCCTAATTGGTTAATCGCCACTCCTGATCCTAACGTTGCTGTAGGGCATCTTTGTGAACCGTTTAAAGTAGAGATGGTGATTAGAGGATACCAATCTGGTCATGCTGCTAGAGAATATAAGGCTGGTAAAAGAATGTTATGTGGTGTTTCTATGCCTGATGGGATGAAGGAAAATGATAAATTTCCCAAGCCTATTATTACGCCATCGACCAAAGCTGATAATGGAGAACATGATGAAGATATTTCCAGAGAAGAAATCCTTGAAAAGGGTATTGTTTCTGAAGTTGATTATCTAGTTCTCGAAGATTATACTAGAAAATTATTCCAAAGAGGAACAGAGATTGCTGCAGAAAGAGGATTGATTTTGGTAGACACTAAATATGAATTTGGAAAAACGAAAGATGGAAAAATAGTCTTAATAGATGAAATCCATACTCCAGATTCTTCGCGTTATTTTTATGCAGAAGGATATGAAGAAAGACAGCAAAAAGGAGAAGCCCAAAAACAGTTGTCCAAAGAATTTGTAAGACAATGGTTGATTAGTAATGGTTTCCAGGGAAAAGAAGGACAACAAATTCCTGATATGAGTAATGAGTACATCAATTCTGTATCGGATCGTTATATTGAGTTATTCGAGAATATAACAGGAACTCCTTTTGAAAAAGCGGATGTTTCTAATATCGATAGTAGGATAGAAGAGAATGTCTTAACGTATTTGAAGACTGTTTAATTTATGCAGTTAAGTTAAAAATTATCGCAGAACGGGAGTATATGTCATTCCGGACTTGATCTGGAATCTATTGTAGATAATAAACTGATTGGTTTAATTTTTAATTCTCAATTCTTGTCTACGCATTGGCATTTGATCTATCTGATCAAAAATTTGTACAGATGATAATACTTTGTTAGACTTTAACTTCGTGCCGCCATCTAATCCAAGTAGAATAATTTTAAAGTCTTCATTGGATGCATTATATTTCTTATAAGAGGCACTACTTTTCGTTGATGTGTTTTTATCTATTCCTGTTTGATAGGAGGTAGGTGTTATCTGATATACTATTAGTTTTCTATCCTGTAGATTTTTGGATTTGTTTTTAAATTCCTTTAGTTGTTTAACTAATTTGGGGTTTTTATAGGAATCTGCAATAATCAAAATCAAGCGATCTTCCCATCGATGTTTATTAAGATCTTGGGAGAAAGATACAATTGGTAATAGGAGTAAAAGAAATACTAAGTTTTTCATGAATATAAGATATGAAAAATATAGACTTCCTATAGTTATAAGACTATTAAAAAGATATAATTATAAAAAATAAAAGCAACCACATGAAACCACCTGATTGCTTTTTAATAAACATTGTTATATAACCTAATTTTATATTGCCATGTTTATTCCGTTTTGTAATTGTAGATATTCTTTTTTAGCACATTATCATTACTATCAGTTATATAGTCTAATCTATTAAAGTTGTCATAATGATATTTAATCTCTTCCTGTCTTGCGTCGATTTCTGAAGTAATATTGCCATTATCATCATAAAAAGATAATTTAATCATGGCATTTGGTAACCGACTATATAGTTTTATTAGCTCTATTTTTAATTGATTATTATTAAGGTTTTGTAATTGGTTGTATGATACATCAAGATTCTCTATGACCTCCGAGAATCGCACGTTATCGATTGAAGCAACAGAACGCTTATAATTATAACCAGAAAGGTTAACCGCATATAATCCTTTGCCATTAGTAGTTTCTTCAACAACGCCTTTATTACTAATTTTAGTAATCTCACTAGTTAGTCTTAGATCATTTTCATTAGGTCCGCTATACTCCTTTTTAGGATATAACCTTCCCGATTCATTACGCCATTCTGCCACAGTAACTCCAGTTATTTTATTGTCTATTTTTGAAATTCTTTTAGAAACTGCATTTATCATATTTACATTCTCAAAAGCATTTGAGTTTTCATATGCATATTCTATATTTTGTTCCTCTATTAGCCCTTTACTATCGGTTCTTTTACTTTTATTAATAAGACCTTTTTCATTGTACTCATATTCTTCTATGCTTGTAATTATATTCGGTTGTGAATTTTCATAAAAATATGTTTGGGTAGTTTTTTTATTTTGTAACAATCTATTACCAATAAAAACAGGTCGGTTTTCTGAATTGTATTCAAATAAATCAGGACTAATAACTGTAGAGTTAATAGTCTGTTTTACTATATTTCCGTCTATGTTTTTTATTACAGTTTTTTCTAATAATCCAGCTTTTCTGATATCCAGATCACCTGTATTGAAATAATTAAATACTTTACCAATGCTAGAATTACCATCCCCTCTTTTTTCGGTTATTACCTCCCTGTAATAAGTAGCATTATTAGCTAAAGTCCTTGGTTCATTAAAGGTATAATCAGTTATATTATTTTGATTAAATCCGTCATATACATTTATTGATTTAATTACAATATCATAGATGTCCTGATTGATCATATTATCTTGAAACCTTTGAATAAATGTTTTAAGCGTACCATTAGAACCTTTTCTGGTTATATAATATGAATTAGATAGTTTTGTAGATGCAGGGTATTCTGAAATTTGAAGTTCATCTCTATTTATTTCACCATTCTTAGGGTTAATGTAAAAATACCGGAACTTTTCATCTTGCCCTCCATATTTTCTAACAAACAATTTATCATTTCCAGATGCCCCTAATTGAAAATCATATCGATAATAAGTTCCTATTTCATTTAATACATTAGAATCATATTCTTCGATTAACTCTATACTATTAGAATTACTTTTATAAATAGAGTTTTCATAAATCACATATTCTCCTATTTCGTATGGTTGATATTTATGTTCTTCTATATCGTATTCGGTAAAAGAATTGAAATTTGGATCAAAAAATATTACAGATTTAAGCGTCGTATCCTCTGATTGACTTGCTTTTGAAGCAAACAGTTTGTTAATTCCATATCTGTATTGAGCAAAATAATAAGGCCCAATCCAATCTTTTCCATTAAAAAAATATTTATTTCTTCGATTATCTAAACCGCTAATAACATTATTGAAAATTAGATTTCGTGAAAACTCGTATTCATTTAAAGTGATATCTGATAGAATAATATCTCTAGGATAATTAGGGTAATCTGTACAGTATGGATCTTCTGGAAATAAATTACAATTTGGTGCACTGGCAAGATCATATGTTTCTGTTCTGAATGTATGATCCATTTGATAACTAAATGCTTTCCCATCAAATAATAAGTGTTTTCCTTTAATGTTGTCGATAGTAACATCATCATAATTTCCCTCTTGATTAAAGGAGTCTGCTTTTCTCCATTGTTTACCAGATTTTACAATTGGGATCATCGTTCCATCTTTTGCTACAAAAATCACATATCTATCCGTTGTAATCACTTGACTGATTTCCGTAGCTATTATTGGTACGTCAAAAGTTTTTTCTTTCCAGGTATATCCGTCATCATCTAAGCAAAATATCGTACAGGTATTTTGAAAATAATACCCCATATAATCATCTTCGACAAAACTTATAGCACCAACAGAACTTTGTTTATTATAATAGAATATTTCCTCTATCCAATTTTCTCCATTCCAGGTATTAACAAGAAAATACGGATTAGTAACACCTTTAACATTTCTAACAATAATGTTGTCCTTTAAAAAAACACTTAATGCATGAGCACTAGAGCTAGTGTAAGAATGGTTAATGTAGGAAGGACTATTATTGTACAAAAATTTATTTTCATATTGATAGGTTACCTCAGACCCTGTAGTATTTTTTATCTTATGTATTGTCCCTTTAAATACTCCATCCGTATTGTACTCAAAACGTTGTGGGTTTAAGGGTTCGTTATTACTATTGTTTAAGGTAATTTGGGTAAGGTATCTTTTGGCAAACAAATCTGATCCATAGATTTCATATCCTAATTGATGCTTACTTAATTGTTGTCCATCACTTCTCTTTAAAACAATATTATCTAGGTATTTTTTTTCATATTGTTCTTGATATGCATCTGGTTCATTGATCTCTGTATGGGGTTCATAATATTCTTGGATAGAATTTGTATTTGTTTTATCCAGATAATTAAGTTCTATTGCTTCTCCAGAATCAGATTCAATTCTTACAAGGTAAGACGCCTCCGTATGTTTTGGGCCTAGGTTGTCTGCTTGCACAGCCTGATTTGTAGTTTCATAAAAGAATTCAATCTTGTCATTCCATTGATTCGAAATTTTTGATAAATTCCAGGCAAAAGTTTGCAGCGTACCTCCAGTTGCTTTAGAATCTCCAATCCAGTTTTTCCATCTAATAATATTTTCATTAGCATTAGTGGTAGTATTAGTATCAGAATTACCATAAAAATAAGTGTTTCCATTATCCTTTGTAATTACCCAATAATTACTAGATCTATAATAAAAAACTTTCCAATTAGGTAGGTTCTCAACTTTAAACTCATAAAAGTTTGCAGATGTTTTTTTTGTACAGATTAATTTTTTTAAACCACCCTCTAACAAAAAGAATTCATCATCATCTCTATAACCGGTTTGTTTATTATCGGCTATTATTTTAGAAGTATTGATATTCCAACCTAGACCAACCACTCCTGTAGCCTTCATTTTGTTGGAGTAATCAACATACTTAATAGCATTAGATCCGTTAAAACTTAAATCCAGACCTGCTGTTAATCTATTGGATGTAATAGATGTAATGGGAACGGAATAATTTACTTTACCATTAGCTTGATTTATAGTACCTGTAGATAAACCATCTATTGCACTAGTCGTACTTTCATTAGCTGCAAATTCTGGTTCTTCTCCTGAAGCGGTAGATTTCTGTTCTATTGTATCTTCTTTATTAGACTCTTTAATGTCGTACCATACAGTTTGTGATTGTAAAAGTGCGCAAAAAAGAAAAAGAACAGAGGTGCAAAATATATTTTTAATTTTCATTTTATATTGTTTTTATCTCAGATTTTGTGTGGTTGGATTACCAATCTGCAGTTTGGTTTTTTAGGGCTTCGGGCATTTCCTGTTTGATATATATATAATGTCTATAATAGTTCTTCTTTTCTTTTATAATCAAGTGTAACTTATTATTGCTTATTAAGGCTTTGTAGAGGTAATGATCCATACTTCCTCCTATGGAAATATTTTGTTTTTGAAAAAACTCTATTTCAAATTCATTTGTGTTTATGGCATAAAAACCTTGAGTTGCAATGTTTGGATTTATTTTATCCTTGTTTTTTTCTAAATAGATTCCGTTTTTTTCAACCGTAAATTTATTTACATGTCCAGTTTTAAAAAATCTTAGATAATGATCTTTGAATTTATAAGTTTTCCAACTACTGTCATATTCAGTTAAGAAAGAACTATTATTATTGGTAAAGGAGTATTTCCTAAGATATAAAACTTCAGTATTAATAATATTTAGTACATTCTCTTTAGATCTAATTTTTAGAACAGAATGTTTATCATTAATTCTTAACCTGTTATTAATATCTTCTTGACCAAAATAAGTGGAACACGAAATTATCGAGCAAAAAAGAAATAATATTTTAATTCTCTTTAAAATTTTTACCATAATGTATATGGATTATTATATGAATTATATTGAAAGTATAATGCCTTTCTATTGTGAGTCATAATGAAACCAGGTTGTCTAGTATCTAGGGCTAACTTTTTACCAAATAACTTTACCGCAAGATATATATCGTGTGCACGTAAATCCTGAATTTTGTGACGATTTTTTTCCGAATTTAATCCCACACGATACCCTTTATAAGCTAAATATTGAGCTCCTAATCTATATTTAGGACCTTCCTCTTCAACAAAATTATGTGGATATTCCTCATCAAATACTGGATTAAAAGGGACATCTAGTCTTCCATGGTTAGCTTTAATTCTGTCATTTAATTTATCAGAATCTTCACTGTAGTCGTCTCTGTAGCCTGTGAATAAATTAAACCCATAACTGAAATCTCCATAGCTTAACTGTAAAGCAGCAGTTCTATAGCTATCATTTCCATCACCTAAAGAGTTAGATCCTATTCCGATATACTGAAATGGAAATCCATCATTTTCATATCGAAAACCAAATTTACCTGAAGTAAAATCCAATCCACCTACCCTTTGCCCTCCATTTTTACCAAGGCCATCAGTAAATTTTGTAGTATAAAAACGTAGTCCCGTATCTCCATCATTCCATCCTAATGAATACGATAACCTTGTCTCATTTGATACTGTTCTATGTCCTTTATCTACATCAAAGGTACCATAATTAGTAAAACCATATCCAATACTTCCTTCAAAATTACCTAAACGTCCATTGATACTAGCATTGAGTCCCCAACCTCCAAAATTTGACCCCCAACTATAAGTAGGATTAAATGATAAGGTTAGTCCGTCACCTGTAGCATCACCCGTTGCAACACTATTAAACTGAGAATACGCAGCTCCAAAAGCGGCATTTTCTACACTTTCATATCCAGCAAAAGCACTTTGAGCCGCTCCTGTACCTAATGATGTAAAAAAGTCTTCCCAATTGTTAACATTACCTCTTGCTGCATCAAAGGCTGTATATACAAAGGCACCAACTAATGTGGCAAGCCATGAAAACTCTCCATCAGGATCTACCATCATGACGGGATTATTACCCATCGCCAAATATGGACTACTAAATTGTCCTTGTGGATCTACTGCAAACCATCTTCCTAAAGAAGCATCATACATTCGAGATCCAAAATCATAATGATCAAGACCACCTTCTTGTTGTATTTCTTTGCCTTGGAACTTGTAATTGTATTCGCTGGCAATTGATGCTTGTAGTTCTCCTGAATGGGTTAATCCAAAGGGATAATAATCTGTATTTGATATAATTTCATTAGTCTCTATATTACCATTATTATTGGCATCAGTATACGATAACCTGTTATTTCCTAAATGATCTGCATACACATAGGCATACTTATAAGAATTACCTACTTTATACACGAAACCTTCAGCTTGCCCGAAAAACTGGAGTTGAGAATTAGTATATTGGAAACCTCCTAAATATTCTGTTTTTGTAGTATTTGCTCCGGAAGTATACGTTTTAGATAATTTTGCCCCGGTAGAGTTATAGGTGATATCAATTATTTCTCCATTGTCAAAGGTCACTTTACTAGGCAAATTAAGATAGTTATAAGTAATACTAAATTTTTTATGATTATCCCTTATCAGGTTACCGTTTTCATCATATTCATAATCTACAGTGTTATTATTGTTAGCATCTTTAAAACCATATTGATCGTTTCCAGAATCAGTAACTTTAGTAAGCTGGTTGCCATTATATTCATACATTAGATTGTCCATATCTAAATATGAAGAACTGTTTTGCCAGCCATTTCTGGATAACGATGTAATATTACCATTTCTATCATAGTTCAAATTAGACACGTTGTAACGATTGTTTTCAGTAACTGAACTACTAGAAAATGTTGCCTTAGAAATTCTTCCTAAATTGTCATATTGATAATCATAGGTTTTTAAATTATCATTGATGGCTGATTTCCAGTCTACTCCTGTAATGGTTCCGGAATAAAGAGGGGTAATTCCTGAATTAGCATTATTATATCTGGTTTCAAATGCAAACAGGTCATTGCCTAAATCTTGATTTGGATTGTTCAATTGTTTTAGCCAACCTCTTATATTTCTTTTGTATTCAATATTTTGTAAAGCTGTTGTATTATTAGATGTACCTCCAATTTTTTTATTAGTTAATTCTCCTAGTTCGTTATAAACATGCTCTACAATTCTTTCTTCTTGTTGATTATTTATCTTTTGAAGTTGATTTGTTAATCTGCCGGCATTATCATATTCAAACCTATCTGTCGTTTGGATACTTGGTGAGGAGGAAGTTCTTTTATGAGTAGTTATGACTTTCTGTACATTTCCAGTAAAATCCAGTTCAGTTTCTACAATATTGGAACCAGAAAGGTGGTTTTTTCCATATACCTTTATTTCTTGAGTTTTATGATCGTAAAACGGATATGACTTGGTCCAGGTATTTGCTCCAATAGTTTTTGACCAACTTGCAGTGGGTAAACCTTTGGTTTTAGAAGTTACCACTTGTCCTAATACATTTGTTGGAATCGATGGTTTATCAGAGTCAGAAAAGTTATAATCATCATAATAGTTTACGGATGTGACTTCTATAATGTCAGTATTTGGAAATGCAGTATTGGAATAGTTAATGGAAACTCCACCAATAATATTAGTGGTATTTGTTCTATTTTCTACATTAGAAAGGTTATTAGAGTTATTAATAAAATTATCTATTTGTGCTTGTGATTGTTCTTGTGTTAAACTACTACTAAATTTTCCTGAGTATATAGTTCTTCCTAATGCATCATACTTGTTAAACATCCATTGATTTAAACTTCTTAATTGATAATCTTGAGTTAAAATGGGCCTATCCAGTTGGTCATATACTACGTATTGCCATGCTTTTCCCGGCATTTTTTGACCAATTTGTCTATTGTATTTGTCATACTTATACTGAAATGCTAAATCATTAAGATTTGATGGGTTCAAAGCAAATCGTGCAGGAAGTAAATCTTCGAAGTTAAAATTTATAAGAGAAACTCTAAACGCAGCCTGAGGATCATTATCAGGGCCATTTGTAACTCTTAACGTATTATGAATCGTTCCATTTATCAGAGAAAATTCATACCAAATTGTATTATTGCTTCCCGGTCTATATATATTGAATAATGGCCTATCTGGTATGATAATACTGCCATTCGGTAATGTGAAAATATCACCTAATTTTAAAAAAGCTCCCGATTCAGAATTAATATCATCTAATTGGAAATCTACATTTCCTCCAAAATGATAATCTGTAACGGTATTCCCTTCATTATTATATGGTTGCAAAGAAAAATTAGAATCTCCTTGAGCAATTACTTGCATTGGATTTTGTACAAAATTTTCAAAAGGAATAGAAATATTAAATTCTTCATATGTAATTACATCTTCGATTTTCTCATATGCTTCAGGAGGTATCATATATACCAATCTACCCTTATAGTCATAGATATATTGTGTAATTAGTTTTTGTTCAACTCCATTATCTTTTATATAGTTTATAGAAGTAATTATTCTTCCATTTTTATCGGTAAAAACTTCTTTAGTATTTAATTTACCATCAGTTGGTTTCCAATTCTCATTCTTACTAATGTTTTTTACTAACTCATTGGGGTTATAATATGAAAGGCCAGAAATCAAATTATTAGAATCACCAATATCAAATCTTCTAATTTCATTAGATGTATTAGTAATTGTTTCAAACTTAGATGTATGATTAGTATTGCTGTTTTCAGATAATAACCAATCATCACCTGGAGAAGCAGATTCTAATACGCGACTTAAAGGAGAATTATCAAATCTTTGTTGAGCATACGGATTTGTATCTTCATAAGTGTTTTGATAATATGAGTTAATCTGAGAAACAGGATTACTAATAAAGTTACCTGTATTTTGATTAGATGGTAATGGTAAATAGGATTTTTCCGTTCTACCGAATTGATCATATTCATAATGGTTTACAATATCAAGGCCGTTAGGACTCTGACCAATAGCATTTGATTGTATTGGTCTACCTAATCCATCATAATACGTAATACTTCTATATACTGATTCATTTATTAGTGTTAGATCACTAATTCTAAGAAGTACATCTGGTGTTAAATGTGCTCCTGGTGATAATGTGATAGATTGAGAAGCTGTAAAATTTTCATTGCTTCTGGGATCATCTATAGTTATTGTACTCGATGATCCAGATGAAATATTCACAATTTCATTAACCTCACTAATACTCATTTCCTCTTTAGGAACTACAGACATTGTGAAATTTTGATCTAAAGACTGTGCATTTACATTATATACATAAATGCTAATTAATATGAATATGTACTTTTTCATAAATAGAATTGTATTTATTCTTTACCTAACAACGTCTCAACCTTAGCTAATCTAGCCTCAAGGTTTTGGTTATTTGTTTTAAGTTGATTATTAATTTTTTCTTGCTCCTTTAACTTCTTCTCCTGCGCAATAGTATACAAGGTCAATTCTTCAATTTTCTCTAAGAGTTTAGCGTTCATTTCACCTAATTGGATCCCATTTTCTGCTACTTCTGCAGCGGATGGTATATTGATCAAGTGACCTTTACTAGAGATATGGTCTTCTACTTGTTGTAGGGTAGGGAGGTTGTAATCTTCTTTAAACACATAATCTGCCCAACCGATTAAATCTACTTTTACTTCTTTGGTATGGATATTTCCGTTCACGGCTAATTTGGCATCTGGAGTTGTGGTGCCAATACCTACATTACCTGTTGAACGTTGAAATGTCATTATTTGATATGACCAACTAGCTTCTCCATTATCTCGTTGTGTTCTTATACCGAAAGTATTTCCATCATTATGGGCGTTAAAAAGCCAATCATTTTTTGCTTTACCATTTATAATTAAAGCACCCCAATTATCGTCTCCAACTCTAACTGTACTGGTAACATCTAGTTTATAAGCAGGAGTTGTGGTTCCAATTCCTACGTTTCCTCCATTGAAAAATGTATTTCCATTTGACGCAATCAGAAATTTATTTTCAAAGCTAGAATTTCTTCCTGTAATATATCCGTGCTCTTGTCCATTAAGACTTACTAAATAGCTACCTCCTTTTTGAACACTTAGAAATTCTTGACTAGCTATTGATCCGTTAACATCTAATTTTCTGGTCGGATTAGACTTGCCTATACCTAAATTCCCATCATAACTTAAGTATAAATCATTTTCTCCATAATTTAATCTTCCAAATTTTGCAGTTAGTAGTACCGTACCTGAGCCAACGGGAAGTATGCCTTCTAAAATGTCTCCTCCTATCCAAGCAGATTGATCCAAATAGACTTTTAAAACTGGTATTGCGCTAGTAAAATTAATTTCTAAATAGGCTTTTGTACTATCATAGGTAATTCTTGCATCAGACCAATATCCATTGTCACTGACTGAACTAAGATTTAGACCACCATATGCAGACCAACCTTTAAACCAAGATATTTTAGCGACTCTTGGTGTCGATGAACCCCCGGTAGTTAAGAGTGTAACTTCATTGTAACCTCTTCCATACGCTCCATCAAGTCTTGCAACTTTTTTCCAACCAGGTCCATCTACAGAAACTGTTTTGTTTATTTCATTTTGAGCATTTAATCCTAAGCTGGTAATACACAATATTAATAAGATAATTTTTTTCATATTCTAAGGGTTATTTGTTGTCTAGTACATTGTTTAATTTCTCTTCAAGGGATTTAATACGTTTCTCCTGCTCAATAGTATATAAAGTCAGTTCTTCAATTTTCTCTAGAAGTTTAGCATTCATCTCACCTAATTGGATGCCGTTTTTCTCTACTTCTGCCGCAGATGGGATGTTGATTAAATGACCTTTTTCTATGATATGATCTTCTACTTGTTGTAGGGTAGGGAGGTTGTAATCTTTTTTAAATACATAATCTGCCCAATTGGTTTCTACTTTAATTTCTTTAGCTCTAATATTTCCGTTTACGGCTAATTTAAAACCAGATGAATTTGTTGTACCAATGCCAACGAATCCTTCAAAATAGGATGGTTTACCATTTCCTCTTAAACTAGTTTGCCCTCCTAAGGATAAATACCCATATTCACCACTTGCGTTGTCCGCAAGATGAAGATGTATTTTCTGAGAGTTATTTTTTTCAGTAATTAGTAGTCCTTTGTCTTCATTTTGATTATCGTCTTGAGCAATTTCTATTCTACCAGACGGAAAATACCAATCACCTTTTGTTGGAACATCTTCTAATGAGTCGATGTTTAAAGATTCTATAGGAGTATCTGCTATAGTGACGATAAACGGAGCTTCTTTAGTAACCACAGCTGTAAAGGAAAGATGTCCCCATCCACTTTGGGAAAATGCCCACAATTCAGATACCTTGGCAGATATTTTTTTGAATTTTAAAACAGGCATATTTGTTCCAGAAACGTTGTGTTGCCAATCATTAGTGGAGTTTTCTCTAAGTCTTAAGATTGCAGTACCATTATATTTTGTCCAAGTATTTACGTAGTGAAAATTAACAGAAATGTTTACTGAATTATGATTTCCATTTCCGTTTAAATCAAAATTCATAAGCTTATACCATTTACCTCCAGAATGTTGACCAAGTGAATACTTCTTTTCATAATGATCTTGTCCAAAAACACTAATACTAGAAATTAAAACACACAGAAAAAACAATGACTTACTCATAATTTAAAAAAATTGAATATTATTAATTGACTATATTTAAATCTTCCGTTTTAGGGTTTATACCTTTTGGTATTTAAAAGAAGGGCGCAAATATAATATGAATAAGGTAATCCCATCGTTTAAATAATTGATTGTTAACAACTTCTTAATGCACGAAATTCTAATATTTTAATAGTTGTTTGGTAATGAGTTTTTTAGCTTAAATCCCTTAATGTTTTTATATTTTTATTCTTCTAAAGTTCCCCGTTTGGTTTTATTTTATAATATATAGTGTCTTGAGATTGTAATATGTTACTATCAAAATTCATTTTTTTTGAAATAATATGAAAACTGACCCTTCGACTATATTCAAGGTTCTCTATGTAATACAAAATAAGTTAGGTTTCGGTGTAGTCGAAACGCGACAAGCTTCGTATGTATAATAGATAAGATTATGAGAACTTCAGTCTGCGAAGAGGTTAATGAGAATTATAAGAGGGCCGAGATTATCGAAGTTCGATAAACATCAATACCGTTCTATAGGTTTAAAAACCTGAAAATCAAATAAAAAAAAGCAACCAGATGAAACCACCTGATTGCTTTTTAAAAAAATATATAACTAATATTATATGATCGTAGATTGTCCTACGTGTATATTTTCAAAATTGATATTAGAATCTTCTGGATTTAGTATGTAATCATATATAAAGTCTCCAACTTTTTCGGTAGTTAAAGGATTTAGACTATTAAGATCAGGAGTGGTAATGTTTAGCTCTAGTGCCTTTTCTACAGCATCTTTTATTGCGTTAGCTTCGTCCATAAGATCAAAATGCTCCAATAACATAGCTGCAGAAAGAATTGCCGCGATTGGATTAGCAATTCCTTTTCCTGTTGCTTGTGGATAGGATCCATGAATCGGTTCGAACATACAACAAGTGTCACCAACAGAAGCAGACGCTAATAAGCCAATAGAACCGCCAATTACACTGGCCTCATCAGAGATAATATCTCCGAACATATTTTCTGTCAAAATTACATCGAATTGGCTAGGATTTAGGATCATTTGCATAGCAGCATTATCTACGAATAAGAAATCTAAATCTACATCAGTATATTCTTTTGCAATTTCTGTAACTACTTTCCTCCATAGACGAGAAGATTCCAGTACATTAGCTTTGTCTACTAATGTTAATTTTTTTCTTCTCTTTTGAGCTGCTTTAAACGCAAGGTGAGAGATGCGTTCAATTTCTTCCTTGGAGTACTCACATAAATCTGAAGCAATTGTTCCTTCTTCATTTAGCTGTTTTTTTCCAAAATAGATACCACCAGTAAGCTCTCGGTATATCGAAATATCAGTACCTTCTATTATTTCTTTTTTAAGAGGAGACTTGTCTAACAGAGTTTCATATGCTTTTACCGGACGTATATTTGCATATAAACCTAATTCTTTTCGTAATTTCAATAATCCTTGTTCTGGGCGTACAGGAGCACTAGGATCATTATCATACTTTGGATCTCCAATAGCACCAAAAAGTACTGCATCTGTGTCTGCACAGAGTTGTAGTGTTTTGTCCGGCAATGGATTACCAGTCTTATCGATAGCTATAGCTCCAACTAAAGCATCTTTAAAAGTAAATAAATGATCAAAACGATGCGCAATGGCTTCCATTGCTTTTACGGCTTGGCCAGTAACTTCTGGTCCAATTCCATCTCCTGATAATACAGCAATTTCTAGTTTCATAAGTAGTTTGTTATATCATAATGAGCTTTATAGTTTTCTATGGCCTAATTATGATCTTTGTATATTATATCCTTGCTTTTTCGAAAGCTTCAATTTCTGATTGGTTACTAATTAAGAAATCAATGTCGTCATAGCCATTCATCAAGCACATTTTTTTATAATTATCAATTTCAAAATTGGCTGAAGATCCTGAAGAAAGAATCGTAATTTTCTGTTCTTCTAAGTCTACTTCAATAGACGTAGAAGGATCTTTTTTGATTTCTGAAAATAGTTTCTGAAGATATTCTGGCGATACCTGAACAGGTAATAGTCCATTGTTTAGTGAATTTCCCTTAAATATATCAGCAAAAAAACTGGATACAACCACTTTTATTCCATAATCATGAATAGCCCAAGCTGCATGTTCTCTACTCGAGCCGCAACCAAAGTTATCGCCCGCTACTAGAATACTACCAGAGTAATTGGTGTTATTTAGTGCAAAATCGGTATTAATACTTCCGTTTTTATGAAAACGCCAATCTCTAAAAAGGTTTTCTCCAAAACCTTCTCGATCCGTTGCTTTAAGAAAACGAGCAGGAATGATTTGGTCAGTATCTACATTTTCTATAGACAATGGTATTGCAGTGGATGTGAGTTTGATAAACTTATCCATAATTTTAATTTAGGTGTTTAGTGATATCAATAATTTTTCCTTCAACTGCTGTCGCGGCGGCAATTAATGGACTGGCAAGAATTGTTCTAGCTCCTTGTCCTTGGCGGCCTTCAAAATTTCTATTAGATGTAGAAACACAATATGCTCCTTCAGGTATTTTATCGTCGTTCATCGCTAAGCAAGCAGAGCATCCAGGTTGTCTTAGTTTAAATCCGGCTTCTTCAAAAATATCGTGTAATCCTTCATCAACAATTTGAGAAGCTACTTGTTGTGATCCTGGTACCAACCATGCTGTTACACTTTCTGCTTTTTTCTTACCTTTAATATAGTTAGCTGCTACTCTAAAATCTTCAATTCTACTGTTTGTACAGCTTCCTATAAAAACGTAATTAATTTGTTGATTGATTAAAGATTGTCCTTTTTCAAAATTCATATATGCTAATGATTTTTCGAAAGAAGCGTTGTTTTCTGAAGGTATATTTTCTGTAACCTTAATCCCCATTCCAGGGTTGGTTCCATAGGTAATCATAGGTTCTATATCAGCTGCATCAAAATGGTATTCTTTATCAAAAATAGCACCTTGATCTGTAGGTAGTGTTTTCCAATACGCTACTTTTTTGTCATATGCATCTCCTTTTGGAGCGAACTCACGTCCTTTTACATATTCGAAAGTAGTTTCATCTGGAGCAATCATACCTCCACGAGCTCCCATTTCGATACTCATGTTACATACGGTCATACGACCTTCCATCGACATTTCTTCGAATACATTACCTGCATATTCGCAGAAATATCCGGTACCAGCATTGGTTCCTAATTTTGCAATTATATAGAGTATGACATCTTTTGGAAGTACACCAGATCGTAACTTTCCATTCACGCTTACTCTAAGACTTTTAGGTTTTTGTAGTAATAAACACTGACTCGCAAATACCTGAGCTACCTGACTGGTTCCTATACCAAAGGCAATAGAACCAAATGCACCATGGGTAGAGGTGTGGCTATCACCACAAACCATAGTCATTCCTGGTTGTGTAATACCAAGTTCTGGAGCCATTACATGTACAATTCCATTATACTTATGTCCTAGTCCATAAAGAGTAATATTGTTTTTGTCACAATTCTTTGTCAGTTGTTCTAGCTGATTCCGAGATAACGGATCTTTTATTGGTAAATGCTGATCTACAGTTGGTGTATTATGATCAGCAGTTGCAACGACTTGATTAGGTCTTAAAACAGGAATTCCACGCTGTTCAAGTTCATTAAATGCTTGTGGACTTGTAACTTCGTGGATAAGATGCTGATCTATATAAAGTATTTGAGGGCCATTCTCTACTTCTTTGACGACGTGAGCGTCCCAAACTTTATCAAATAATGTCTTCTTCATATGTTATGTTATTCTAGAAGTAATGAGGAAAAAATGTTATGCTACTGCAACAGCTTCTACCTGAACAGTTTTCATAATTTCATGAATATCATCATTAATTACTTCTTTCTTTCTATCAGCATAGTTTAAAAATTCCTTATACACTTGATCTAGTTGAAGTTTTGTTAATTCGTATCCAATTTTTTTCGCTCGATAGGCCAATGCTGCTCTACCACTTCTTGCAGTAAGTACAATAGCAGATTCTGTAACTCCAACTTCTGCAGGATCAATAATTTCGTATGTTTCACGGTTTTTAATAACTCCATCTTGATGTATTCCTGAGCTATGCGCAAAAGCATTTGCTCCAACGATAGCTTTGTTTGGTTGTACCATCATTCCCATGCTTTCAGAAACCATTAAACTAGTGTCATATAATAATCTGGAATTAATATCAGTATTAAGGTGTAGATATGGATGTTGTTTCATAATCATTACTACCTCTTCTAAGGCAGTATTTCCTGCACGTTCTCCAATACCATTAATGGTGCATTCTATTTGTCTAGCACCGTTTATAGCTCCAACAATCGAATTAGCTGTTGCCAATCCAAGATCATTATGACAGTGACAAGAAATAATAACGTTTTCAATACCTTTTACATTCTCTTTTAAATATTTTATTTTTTCACCGTATTCTTCTGGTAAGCAATAGCCTGTTGTATCAGGAATATTAAGTACTGTTGCTCCAGCTTTGATCATGGCTTCACATACTTTGGCTAAAAACTCATTATCTGTACGACCGGCATCTTCCGCATAAAATTCCACATCTTCAACAAAAGATTTAGCATATTTTACTGCAGCAATTCCTCGTTCAATTACCTTGTCTTGAGTAGAATTAAATTTGTATTTAATATGTGATTCTGATGTTCCGATTCCTGTATGAATCCTAGGTTTTTTTGCATATTTAAGAGCTTCTGCTGCCACTTTAATGTCATTTTCTACGGCTCTGGTTAATCCACAAACAGTTGCGTTTTTTACAATTTTTGCAATTTCATTTACAGAAGTAAAATCTCCAGGACTAGAAACTGGAAATCCAGCTTCTATTACATCAACTCCTAGAAGATCCAATCGCTCCGCAATAACTAACTTCTGTTTCGTATTTAATTTACAACCAGGGACCTGTTCTCCGTCTCTTAACGTGGTGTCAAAAATTTGGACTTTATTATCGCTCATAGGAATTATGTGAATTGTTAATTTTGATAATTTCTTTTGAAAATATATTCTAAGATGTTTTAGTATTCTCTTACGAATTTATATTTTGGTTATTCAAAAAGAAGGGATTTAGCTACATGTTTTACAATGTTGAAATGTTTTTAAATAAGCTTAATTAATTCTTAATCAGTTAATTACAATATATTTTCTTACAATGACTAATGATCAAAAAGATCCTTTGTTTGTTTTAGTGAAGTCACTATCTAAGTCCGAAAAACGACAGTTTAAGGTGTATGTTGGTAGACTTGGAGTAAATACAGATTCTAAATTTTTAGCACTTTTTAATCATTTGGATAAGAGTGAAACTTTAGATGAAGAATTAATTGTGGCTAAGGGGATTGTAAAAAAACAACAACTATCTAATCTCAAAGCGCATTTGTATAAACAAATTTTGATCAGTCTTAGATTAAGTCCGTTACATCAAAATATAAGGTCACAAATAAGAGAACAACTCGATTTTGCCACTATTTTATATCATAAAGGATTGTATAAGCAAAGTCTGAAAATTCTAGATAAAGCTAAAACTTTAGCAAAAGAAAATGAAGAGAATAATATTGCCTATGAAATTGTAGAATTAGAAAAAGTAATAGAAACACAATATATAACAAGAAGTATCAATAGCCGAGCAGATGAATTAACCATAGAGGCAAAGATGTTGAGCATGAAAAACGTGCTTACTAGTCGATTATCAAATCTTTCACTTCAGTTATATGGTTTGATGATAAAAAGCGGGTATGTACGAAATGATAAGGAACAT
This sequence comes from Aquimarina sp. Aq107, assembly GCF_943733665.1. Classification (NCBI taxonomy): domain Bacteria; kingdom Pseudomonadati; phylum Bacteroidota; class Flavobacteriia; order Flavobacteriales; family Flavobacteriaceae; genus Aquimarina; species Aquimarina sp. Aq107. Next base: position 1,403,164 of record NZ_OX030782.1, read on the forward strand.
AATATTATTACCAATTATTTCGAAAGTAAATTACCTAAGTATGATTGGAATATTTTAGGTTTCAGAGAAAAACTATGGTTATATAAGGCTCATTTGTGGTATAGTTTTATGGTTCAGGATTTCTTGTCCTGCTATAAATATTCTAAAAAGTGGGTTGATCTTTTCTATGAAAATCCAAAAATGATTATTCTTAACCCAGTATTTTTTCTTAGAGGAAATCATTATTTATTAGAGTCCTTGTATCTTATTCAGGATAAAACGCAATTAAAATTAACATTGAGTAAGTTTGAAAAAACTATTAAATCAGATGATTTTCCAATAGATGATAATATTGAGGTACTTTCATTTCAATTTATTTATAATAATAGATTGAATGTGCATTTTCTGGAAGGTACTTTTGATGAAGGAGAATATTTAGTTACTGAAATCTTAGATGGTATCACCGAGTATAAAAACCGTTTAGATGATCATCATATTATGGTTTTATATTATAAAATAGGTTGTTTGTATTTTGGGATGGCGGATCATCGTAAGTGCATAGAATATCTGAGCAAGATCATTAACAATAAGTCACTAAAGATGCGTGAGGATTTAATGTGTTTTGCTAGAGTTTTAAGCCTTGTAGCACATTATGAGGCTGGTATGGATTATCATCTAGAAACTCAGCTAAAAGAAACTTACAGATTTTTAATTAAAATGGATGATCTTTATGAGGTGCAAAAGGAGATGATTAAATTTCTGAAAAACCTTGGAGATATCTTTCCTCATCAAATTAAGGACGAATTTAGAAAACTCCATAAAACTTTAAAACAATATGAGGATCATCCTTACGAAAAAAGAGCATTTTTGTATTTAGATATTTTATCTTGGCTAGAAAGCAATATCGAAAGTAGACCTGTTGCAGATATTATTAAAGAAAAATCGAAAAAGTTAGTTCGCTAACTATATAATTTATGCCAAAAAATTCTCATCACCTACGCAATATTTTAGAATTAAACCTTGCCATGCTTTTTATAAGCACTTCTGGCGCATTGGGCAGATATATTGATATGCCTGTGCCAGTTACTATTGCCTTTAGAGCGATATTGGCAGGAGTCATATTGTTTTTATTTTGTAAATGGAAAAAAATCTCTTTTGGAATAGCTTCTTCCGATCGATTTATAATTATTATCGGAGGTGTTTTAATGGGGTTGCATTGGATTACATATTTCTATGCATTAAAAATGTCCAATGTGGCTATTGGTATGCTGTCTATATTTACATATCCTGTAATTACTTCATTTTTAGAACCAATACTTTTGAAAACTAAATTTCAGAAAATGCATTTGGTTTTAGGGGCTCTAGTGTTATTAGGAATTTATTTTTTAGTTCCAAATTTTAGTTTAGATAATTCTTATGCTCAAGCCGTTGGATTTGGAGTAGTATCTGCTTTATGCTATGCATTACGTAACTTAATCATGAAAACTAAAGTAAGTAATTATCATGGTTCCATGCTAATGTGGTATCAACTTGTTGTTATTAGTATTATATTATTACCAACACTCTTTATAATGGATAGTTCGGGTATTGTATCGCAATGGCCTTGGACTTTAGTATTGGCAATTCTTACTACTGCTATTGGTCATACACTATTTTTGTTTAGTTTAAAGCGTTTTTCTGCTACAACAGCGAGTATTATAAGTAGTATACAGCCAGTATATGGTATTATTATAGGCATAATTTTTCTTAAAGAAATACCTGTTTTAACAACAATTATAGGTGGGATGTTAATTCTAACTTCAGTGGTAATAGAGAGCGTGAGATCATACAAATAAATCATTTGACTCGTAAATACCTGTTATCAGGAATTATTATTTTTTATTCGAGTAGTTTTAGGGACGTATTTTGGAGCGATCCATTGTTTGTAAATAAAATATTCTAATAATGGAATAATTAGAATTAGGAATAATAGTATTAGTAGTGATTTTACCATTGCATTGTATTGAGAGCTTATTACTAATGCAAACCACTTATTTAGTTTATCAATGACTACTTTTTCTATATCTTTATATCCTACTTCTAATAATAAATCCATTACAGTACTAAATTCCTCATACGGTAATGCTTCAGAAAAATCAATATGTCCTCTTCCTGCTGATGTTATAAATGCATACACTGTTAATTTATAAAGGTCATCACTGTAATGATTAACAATATGTTTTGCTAATTTGTTTTTTGTTTTATTGACAACAGAATTCCCCGTATTATGGTTTTTTAGATAGTTTTCGAAAATAACAGCATAATCTTGCGAACCTGATTTTGCTTTTATGGCAAGTCCTTGTAATGAAAGTATAAATTTATTTTTGGCTTCTTCGGATTCAAATACTTGAGACATAGATCCTTCAAATACTTCTTGTACAATAACCGCTTTTTCGTTATCTAGTATTTTATATATACCTCTTAAAAACCCCCATTGTCCAAAGATGTATAGTATTCCAATAAGCAATAATGGAATATATAACTTTACTGCCCAATTATAATACCGCGGAGTTCTTTTTAAAATGCCTTTACGCCATAAAAAAACGCAGTACATAATTGTGATAATAAACCCTAGGAATAAAAAAAGGATGATGTTAAAAATCAAAGTCCCCGAATTAGGAATTACAATATCTCTGATAATACTCCAGATAAAATTCCAATCAATATTTTTAAATAATTCTGATGAATATGATATGTACTCCATATATTCTTAATTAGTAATAAAATAGAAAAAAGAGATTTCTTTCTATTTATTAGTATTGCAATTGCATAAAACGTTACCTGCAAAAAAATGCAGCTTAAATACAATCGTTCCAGATAGAGTCTAATGGAGGAGGAGCTATTATTGTTAAAGGTTCTTTTTTTACTGGGTGTAAGAACGTTAATTTTCTTGCGTGTAAGTGGATGCTACCATCTTTGTTACTTCGGTCAGCTCCATATTTTAAATCTCCTTTAATCACACAACCAATATGGGATAGTTGAGATCTTATTTGATGATGTCTACCAGTGTGAAGGTCAATCTCTAAAAGATAATAGTTGTTTAGTTTTTTTATAATTCTATAGTCTAAAACAGCTTTTTTACTATCAGGCACCTCCTTTTTATGAGCATACGATTTATTTTGTTTTGGATTACGTTTCAACCAATGTACAAGACTATCATTTTCTTTTGGAGGAGGATTTTTTACAACTGCCCAATATGTTTTTTTAGCTTCTTTATTTGCGAAAAGCTTATTAAGTCTAGGTAGTGCTTTACTGGTTCTTGCAAAAACCACAATACCACTGGTAGGACGATCAAGCCGATGAACTACACCTAAATAAACAGCACCAGGTTTATCGTATTTTTCTGCGATGTATTCTTTAACGACTTCACTTAATGGTTGATCTCCAGTTTTATCCCCTTGCACAATATCTCCTGACCGTTTATTAACGATAATAAGATGATTATCTTCGAAGAGTACTTGAAGATTGGATTTATTTGATGTTATTTTTTCGAACAATTTTTCTTAAGTAATAAGAATTATCACAAATTAATAAATGAAAACAACTATGACACTAGTATTGTTCATTATCATTAGGAAAATCTAACGATTTTACATCAGAAACATACTTTTGAAATGCATTTGTCATTTCTGTATATAAATCTAAGTAACGTCTTAAGAAACGAGGGTTGAACTCATGAGTCATTCCAAGCATATCATGGGTTACTAATACTTGTCCATCGACACCATTTCCTGCACCAATACCAATAACAGGGATGGTAAGGCTTTCTGCAACTTCTTTTGCTAATTTTGCAGGTACTTTTTCTAATACCAGTGCAAAACACCCAGCTTTTTCAAGCATCAAAGCATCTTCTTTAAGTTTTTTGGCTTCTTCTTCTTCTTTTGCACGAACAGTATAAGTACCAAACTTATAAATAGATTGTGGTGTTAATCCTAAATGTCCCATTACAGGAATACCTGCGTTTAAAATCCTCTTAATCGATTCTTTTACCTCTTTTCCACCTTCAAGTTTTACTGCATGTCCTCCTGATTCCTTCATAATTCTTATTGCAGAACGCAACGCTTCTTTAGGATCACTTTGGTAACTACCAAAAGGTAAATCTACTACGATTAATGCTCTGTGTATTGCTCTGATAACAGAAGATGCGTGATAGATCATTTGGTCTAACGTAATAGGTAATGTTGTTTCGTGACCAGCCATAACATTAGATGCAGAGTCACCTACTAAAATTACATCAACTCCAGCGCCATCTACAATTTTCGCCATCGTATAGTCATATGCAGTAAGCATTGAGATCTTTTCTTTATTGGCTTTCATCTCGACTAGAGATTTTACAGTAACACGCTTGTAATCCTTTTTTGCTGTAGACATTTTATAAGTTAATTTAGTGTCGTAAAAGTAATCAATTAGAAAGATCGTAACAAGAGTATATTATTTTTGATTTAAATTTATTTAAAAGAAGTATTGCTTATACTTTTGATAGAATAATTAAAAGCCTAATTTTAGGTCAATTAAAGTTGTATTTATTATGTGTAGATTCCTAATTATATGTTCTTTGTTAATTTCGTGTAATGTTGCTTTTTCCCAAAAAGAAATAAATATTAATGATAAAAATGCAAAACAAGCTGTATTAGATTTTTTTGAAGGATTCCATAAAGGAGATACTTCTATGATTAGAAAAACTATAGCTCCAAGTATAACCATGCAAACAATTGCTAGAACAAAAGAAGGCAAAACAAAGGCTATTAATACTGATATGAATAAGTTCTTAGAGGTTATACATAATAGACCAAAAGATCAGAAGTGGTTAGAGAAATTGTTGGATTTTAAAATTGATGCCGATGAACATATTGCACAGATCTGGACTCCTTATGAATTTTATGTAAATGATCAGTTTAGTCATTGTGGGGTTAATATATTCCAACTATTTAATGATGGTAATACATGGAAAATAATAGCTATTGCAGATACTCGAAGAAAAGAAGGTTGTGAATAACTTAATATCTACTACTTATTATTAAAAAAACAACTCCGTTATTTATAGCGTGTAAAAGTATCGGCCAAATCATATGATTGTTCTCTATTTTTATCTTACCAAACATATGACCAGCAATAATTCTGGGAACAATTAATAAAAACAAAATACTATCTATTCTAAAAGAATCCACATAGTTAAAAATGTGGAGGAAACCGAAAATTATTGATGTAACCTGGAGTGTAATTGATCGATGTTTATTTAAGTAAATAATAGCTTTTTCTAAAAAAGAGTTAGATATTACTTTCTTGTAAGAAAAAAATAATACGACTACTAAAAAGGTTAATAATAAGAATCGGTAATACCATTCAAATTCAATTGTAATAAATAGCCCAATGATAAAAAGAGACCAAGATGTTAAAAACAATATAAGATCTGTTGTTTTTGGTCTTAATAATGTTCTAAACATCAATTCTTCTATGAAAGGGGCAAAGACTACCATCGCAAAAAATGCTTTGAGCTTGTTTTCTTTTAGAATTTCGAAAATACCATCCTGAGAATATTTTTGTAGATCTAAATACGGGAAAATACTCTGAAGAAATGCTACGCAGATAAAGAATAGTATGTATAATCCGAATAATCGGAAGTAGCTTACAAATAATGTTTTTACTTTATGAAATACAATTTCTTTAAACATTAGCTCATATTAACAGTCGCTTAAACTTACTTTGATAGCTAAACCTCCTTCACTGGTTTCTTTATATTTAGTATTCATATCTTTTGCAGTTTCCCACATAGTTTCTATCACTTTATCTAAAGGGACTTTGGCATTTGCTGCATTAGCGTCTAAAGCCATTTCGCAGGCATTAATTGCTTTTATGGCTCCCATTGCATTACGTTCGATACAAGGGATTTGCACTAATCCACCAATAGGGTCGCAGGTTAGCCCTAAATGATGTTCCATAGCAATTTCACTTGCCATTACTACTTGTTCAGGTGTTCCACCCATTAGTTCAGTCAAAGCTCCTGCAGCCATTGCAGAAGAAACTCCAATTTCTGCCTGACACCCACCCATTGCTGCGGATATTGTGGCACCTTTTTTAAATAAACTACCAATTTCTCCTGCAACTAGCATAAATTGCTTTATATCATCAAAATTCGCATCGTGATTTTCAATAACCATGTAATACATCATAACTGCCGGTATAACTCCCGCGCTTCCATTTGTTGGGGCAGTAACTACCCTTCCTAGGGAAGCATTTACCTCGTTAACAGCAAGAGCAAAACAAGATACCCATTTTAGTATCTGGCGAAATTTCACCTCAGTATCTCTAATAGATTCGATCCATTCTGTTGGATTAGTATAAGTCGCAGAATTGTTGATTAATTTTTTATGAGTGTCAAATGCTCTACGTCTTACATTTAAACCTCCAGGAAGCGTTCCTTCAGTATGACAACCAAGGTACATAGATTCCAGCATAACATCCCAAATGTCTCTTATTCTTGCATCTATTTCTTTATTCGTCTGAAGAGAAAGTTCGTTTTCTAATACAATTTCGGATATTTTTTTATTTTTCTTTTTACAATATTCTAAGAGATCTGTAGCTTTTTGAATTGGCATAGGGAATTCTCTAAATGCTTCCATCTTTTTCTTTTCTCTTTTTCGGGTTTCCTGAACTACAAAACCACCACCAATAGAGTAGAAAGTTGAAGCTGTTTTTTTTCCATCCTTAAGAGTAGCTGTAAATGTTATAGCATTTGGATGGAATTCTTTAAACTCTCTGTTAAATACAATTTGGGTTTCTGGATTAAAACTGATAGCCAATTCTTTATTAAATAATAAAACTTTGTTCAGTTTTATATCTTCAATAATAGAAGAAATAGCAGTTACATCAATTGTTTGGGGATCATAACCACACAAGCCTAATATAGAAGCTATGTCTGTGGCATGACCTTTACCAGTAAGGGATAAAGATCCAAATAGATCAACTGTTATTGATTCTGCCAGATGAAACTGGTTATTTTTTTTAAGCTCTGCAATCCAACGTCGTCCGGCTCTCCAAGGACCAAAGGTATGAGAGCTAGAAGGACCTACACCGATCTTTAACATATCAAAAACACTGATACATTCCATAATTCCTAATTGAGTATAAAATTATGTTGGTAAATATAGGGTATTGATAAAAAACAACACTTTTTTTTATTAAATAGTTAGATTGCTTATTTGGTTTTATTTTTTGAAAGTATTTCAAATATTATAGCACTTAGTATAAAGTAATGACATCCTGTCAGATAAATTGTCGTGGCATAATCATTGACTTAAGTGGAATAAATAATTTAGAACAACACTAAAACATTTATATACTAATATGAGTAAGATAATAGGAATAGATTTAGGGACAACAAACTCTTGTGTTTCTGTGATGGAAGGTAATGAGCCTGTTGTTATCCCTAATGCAGAAGGAAAGAGAACAACTCCGTCTGTAATTGCATTTGTAGAAGGAGGAGAAATTAAGGTGGGTGATCCTGCAAAGCGTCAGGCAGTAACTAACCCTACTAAAACAATCTCTTCTATTAAAAGATTTATGGGAAACAAATTCTCTGAATCCGCAAAAGAAGCAGATAGAGCTGCATATAAAGTAGTAAAAGGAGATAATGATACGCCTCGAGTTGATATCGATGGTCGTTTATATACACCACAAGAATTGTCTGCAATGACGCTTCAAAAAATGAAGAAAACTGCAGAAGATTATCTTGGACAAGATGTAACTAGAGCTGTAATTACTGTACCAGCTTATTTTAATGATGCACAGCGTCAGGCTACTAAAGAAGCTGGAGAAATTGCGGGTCTTAAAGTAGAAAGAATAATCAATGAGCCTACTGCGGCTGCATTGGCATATGGTCTTGATAAAAAAGGTACCGATCAGAAGATTGTTGTATTTGATTTTGGTGGAGGAACTCATGATGTATCGATCTTAGAATTAGGAGATGGTGTATTCGAAGTATTATCAACTGATGGAGATACACATTTAGGAGGAGATGATGTAGATCAGAAAATTATAGACTGGTTAGCAGAGGAATTTAAGAGTGAAGAGGATATGGATCTACGTAAAGACCCAATGGCACTTCAACGTCTTAAAGAAGCTGCAGAAAAAGCGAAGATAGAATTATCTTCTTCTTCTCAGACAGAAATTAATTTACCATATGTAACGGCTACAGCTAGTGGTCCTAAGCACTTAGTAAGGTCATTGACAAAAGCTAAATTTGATCAATTGATTGATGATTTGGTAAAACGTACTATCGATCCTTGTCGTACTGCACTTGATGCTGCAGGTTTATCTACAAGTGATATCGATGAGATTATATTAGTAGGAGGTTCTACTCGTATTCCTGCAGTTCAGGAAGCAGTAGAGAAGTTCTTTGGTAAGGCACCAAGTAAAGGAGTAAACCCTGATGAAGTAGTTGCTGTTGGAGCTGCTATCCAAGGAGGAGTTCTTACAGGAGATGTAAAAGATGTATTGTTATTAGATGTAACACCACTTTCTCTAGGTATTGAGACAATGGGTAATGTTATGACTAAGTTGATCGAAGCTAATACGACGATTCCTACGAAGAAATCACAAGTTTTTTCTACGGCAGCAGATAATCAACCTTCTGTAGAAATTCACGTGTTACAAGGAGAACGCCCTATGGCAGCAGATAACAAGACGATAGGTCGTTTCCACTTAGATGGAATTCCACCGGCACAAAGAGGTACACCACAGATCGAAGTTACTTTTGATATAGATGCTAATGGTATTATCAAAGTTTCTGCTACTGATAAAGCTACTAATAAGTCACAGGATATTCGTATCGAAGCATCTTCAGGATTAACAGAAGAAGAAATCGAGAAAATGAAGCAGGAAGCAGAAGCGAATGCTGAAGCAGATAAAGCAGCAAAAGAAACTGCAGATAAGTTGAATGAAGCGGATGGAATGATTTTCCAGACGGAAAAACAACTTAAAGAGTTTGGTGATAAGATCTCTGATGATAATAAGAAGCCAGTAGAAGAAGCTTTAGAAGAATTAAAGAAAGCTTATGAAACTAAGGATCTTGCAGTTATACAGCCAGCACTTGATAAAATGAATGAAGCTTGGAAAGCAGCTAGTGAGGAAATGTATAAGGCGCAAGCCGAAGCACAAGGTGGTGCAGCAGGCCCAGAAGCTGGAGCACAACCAGAAGGAGGAGATTCTGAAGGAAGTGATGTAGAAGATGTAGATTTTGAAGAAGTAAAATAACATTTGTTATTGTATATTGTAAAAGCACAGTGAAAACTGTGCTTTTTTTTATGTTTATATTTATGAATAACAAAAAAAAGTTTACTTTTATCAAGGCTTAATAATACCCCGATTTATAATTTTATTCACACACAGTTATTCTTAATAGAGGAAATCGCTATACTACCTATATATAGGGTTAAAGTAATGGAATATACTAATGAATCTATCACAAGTTTTTCGTAGAAAAATCTTTTGGTTTTTTGATGTTCTTAAGGGAAACGATATCAAAAGCCATTTTAATGATATTAAAGAACTGATTGAAAATCCAAATTCTCAATCCGTTCAAGCTAAAAAAGATGCATATCTTCAGGAAATACTCCAGCATGCTGTTAGTACTACCTGGTTTTATCAGAAACATTCAGGTTATAATTCAATTTTAGATTTTCCAGTAATTAATAAAAACATAATTCGTGATAATTTTGAAGAGTTTAGATCTTCTAAATATAAAGCGAAGAATTGTGTGTTAGTTTCTACTAGCGGTTCTACGGGAGCTCCATTTTCTGTGTTACAGAATATGAGTAAACGCTGTCGTAATACAGGAGATAATTTATATTTTTCTTATCAATCAGGATATGAGATCGGGCAAAAATTAATTTATGTAAAAATTTGGCCTGATAATTACAAGCATAATATACTTTCGAGATTTTGGTGGCAGAACATATATCCTAAAAGTGTTTTCCAACTTTCGGATAAAGAAATAGAAGTTTTTATAAAAGAATTAAGATTAAATTCTTCAAAAAAGAGTTTTCTGGGATACACTTCTGCGTTTACTAAAATTTGTCAACACCTTGATAAGGTAGAGGCAGATCCTGTAGATACCAATGTGCAGTCAATTATTACGATGTCAGAAGGGCTTAATGATTATGTGAGAAATCGTATGAAAAAGTATTTTGGGGTTTCACCAATTTCAAGATATTCTAATAATGAGAATGGAATTTTAGCCCAAGAAGATAATACACAGGGACGTTCTAAATTTATTATCAATTCTGCAAGTTATTTTATTGAGGTTTTTGATTTCTATAAAGATGTTCCAGTGCCTCCAGGTGAAAGGGGGAGAATTATTGTTACTGATTTACATAATTATGCAATGCCAATAATTCGATATGATACAGGAGATATAGGAGTTATAAGTTTAGATGAAAATAATATCAGTTATCTCTCGTCAATTGAAGGTAGAAAATTAGATTTGATTTATGATACTAAAGGAGGTATAGTTCCTTCTCATGTTTCTTATAAGCTATGTAAATATGGTGATTATAAACAGTTTCAGTTGGTTCAGTATGGTGAAAAGAGCTATAAGATCAAATTAAATACGGATAAGAAGGTAGATGAAGCTAAAATGTTAGAAGAATTTAAAGGGTATTTGGGTCAAAATGCTCGTATAGATATATTGTATGTAGATGAAATCCCCTTGCTTTCTTCTGGAAAGAGAAGAGAAGTTACAAACACCTATCATTCGAAGTTATAAGGTAACAGTTGCTTTTCGAAGTATTGAATTCATTAAATGGATAGTGTTTTACAATATTTAAAAGCCAATGAAATGCATCATTGGCTTTTGTTTATTTTTCTGATCGTAATAGTTTTTAATTCTGTTATTTTTTTATCTAATAAATTTTAAAAACCTCGAATCAGATCGTGCGATATATAGCCCTTTTGGAAGTGTTGATAAGTTGATATTTGTTGCGTTTTTTATATCTTCAACTTCGTATACTTTTTTACCGATAGTATTATAAATACTCAAAGATTTTATATCATTTATATCATTGATAACTAAAGATGTTGAAGCATTATTAAAGTATAATTTGTCTCTATCGAAAGCGGTAAAATCATTAGTGCTAAGTACTGGCGAAACAGTGATTTCTGGGTATTCTCCAGAGACGCTCCAATCCGCATCAGAACTTGCATCTGGATTGTCCGCGGAAGACAATTTTCCAAAAATGTAATACTTGGTTCCTGAAAGTGATGAACTTATTGGGAGATCTGAGGGTATGTCAAGAGTAACTGTAGTTGACACATCTGTTCCTGCTACAACAGTCGGAGTAACAATTACAGCAGTACCGTTTGCAGTAGTTCCGCCAAATATACCTGGAACATCCGCCTCAAAAATTTGAAATTGTGTTGCAACGTCCATAGATGCTGTATACGTATAATTTAATGTTATAGATTCTCCAGCGGCTACAGTAACTGGATTTGCAGAGTCGTATGTTATAGAATAAGGAGGAGATGTAACTATTATAGAAGGATATACTCCTCCAGTATCCCAAGTTACATCTGCCGTAGCATCAGAATTTGCTTCGGAAGATAGTTTTCCAAAAATACGATATTCCGTTCCTGAAAGAGAAGAACTTAATGGTAAATTGGCTGGAATATTAAGAGTAATTGTACCCATAACATCTGTTCCTGCATCTAGCGTAGGAAATTCAGCTACTGCAGTTCCTATGGCGGTGGCGCCTCCAAAAATACCTGAATTATCAGTTTCAAAAATCTGAAATTGAGCACCAACTTCCATGGATGCCGAGTATGTATAATTTAATGTTATAGATTGACCGGCAACAACAGTAACAGGGTCTGCAGAATTATAACTAATCGAATATTGTGCAGTTGCACTGAAAATAGAGCATAAGCATAGTAGGAGTGAAAATAATTTTTTGATCATAATTACATATTTTAAACATTGTATTTTTTAAAATCTGTTTACGTTTTAACAATGTTAATTAAGTTTCCACTAATGTATTCTTAAGGATAAATCTCTAATGTAATAATTGTTGCAATTAATGATAATATTGTTGCATTAGCTCTGAATAAAGGGCTATGAAGCTTATTGTTATTATGAAAATTTAAATTTTTTAACTTTTTTTATAGTAATAGTAGTGTTTTATAGTTAACAAGTTTAGAATAATATATGGTTCTTGTTTTTTGGTAAAAGGAAGATTTGATTTTAAAATCCAACTGCCGCATCATCTCCGCGTTTATCAGCACCTCCTTCTAAAGTTCCATCAGATAATACTAAAATACCATCTACTTTACCAATGATTCTACTTTGTTCTTCGTTCGTCTTATATCCTTTACTTCTTAAGCTATCTAGCACATTTTTGTCAAATGAATTAGGTTCAAAAACAACAACATCTGGTAGCCATTGATGATGAAAACGAGGTGCATTTACTGCGTCTTGCATGGTCATTTCATATTCTTTTACATTTAGGATAGTTTGTAAAACAGATGTGATAATAGTAGATCCTCCAGGAGTTCCAACGGACATCCATAATTTTCCATCTTTTTCGACAAGGGTTGGAGTCATTGAACTAAGCATTCTTTTTTCTGGAGCAATTGCATTAGCTTTAGCTCCAAGAAGCCCAAACATATTAGGAGTTCCAGGTTTAGCGCTAAAATCGTCCATTTCATTATTTAGAAAGAAACCTAGTTCAGGAACATAAAGTTTAGAACCATATGCACCATTTAATGTTGTAGTTACAGAGATTGCATTTCCGAATTGATCAACAATAGAGTAATGAGTAGTCTCACTGCTTTCGTACCCAGGAATACTTCCGTAACTAAGATCTGTAGATAACGTAGCTTTATCCATATCGAAATCATCCATTCTTTGTGATAAGTATGCATCACTTATTAAAGTGTCGATTGGAATTTTCACAAAATCTGGATCCCCCAAATAGAAGCTTCTATCTGCATAAGCTCTTCTTTCTGCTTCTGTTATAATTTGTATCGATTTTAGAGTATTATGTCCGTATGTACTAAGATCATATGGTTCGATCATCTTCATGATTTGTGCTAAGCAGACTCCACCACTAGAAGGAGGAGACATTGATATAATATTTAGATCTTTATATGAGAATTTAACTGGATCCCGCCATTTAGCTTCGTATTTGCTTAGATCCTCCATAGTCATTATTCCACCTTGTGATTGGATATATGCAACTAATTTTTCTCCCGTCTCTCCTTTATAAAATTCATTTTTTCCATTCTTAATAATTCGCTCAAGTGTTTTTGCTAGCGTTGGATTTTTAAGGGTGTCATTTGCTTTAATTGTTTGAGCATAAAGGATGGTGTCTTTATTGGTTTCAATAAACAGATCTTTAAAATGGTTAAGCCGTTTTTCTTGATTTTCTGTAACTACATACCCTTTTTTAGCAAGTTCTACCACAGGAGTTAACAACTCTTTTATAGAGAGTGTTCCAAATTTTTCGTGTACTTTGAAAATACCAGCGATTGTGCCAGGAACACCTACTGCTAAAGAACCTAGTTGACTTTTTTCTGGGATTGGATCTCCATTTTCATCGAGATACATATCTTTAAAGGCGGCGAGAGGAGCTTTTTCACGATAATCAATAGCGCCAGTTTCTCCATTAGCTTTTCTATACACCATAAACCCACCACCTCCTAGATTACCGGCATACGGATAAGAAACTGCCAATGCCATTTCTGTCGCTACCATAGCATCAAAAGCATTACCACCTTTCTGGAGAATATCTTTACCAATTTTAGAAGCTTCTTCTCGTGCAGATACAACCATCGCATTTTTTTCAATTACACCAAAAACAGGTTTTGTTTCAGAAACAATTTCTTGTTTTGATTCTGGATTGGTCTTACATGAGATAACTAGAATAAAAAGTAAGAGATAAAGTAATCGCATAGTGTTAGATGTTTTATTAGTAGTTAATTTCTTTAATTGTGTTGTTGTTTTTATCATAAAATTTCCAATAACCCGAAGGTTTGCAATTATCTATATGTCCCTCAGACTTTACATTTCCATTGGTATGATATTCTTTCCAATATCCTTGTTTTTTACCGTTTTGATAATGCCCTTCTATTTTTACATTTCCGTTTCGATAAAAATATTTCCAAAAGCCTTGTTTAATTCCGTTATTATAATGGCCAAGACTTTCTAAGTTTATTGAATTAGGATAGTAATTTTTAGTATATCCATTTTTAGTAGTTATAATGACTTCTTCATCACATATGTTTTTTATTGTAACATTGCTTTCTCTTTTATTACAAGAAAATATCAGGAGCAATAAAAAAAGATATAATATTTTCACAGCGTTCTCATTTCATTTTTTGTAAACAACTCTAATTCTTCAAAGAAAGATCGGAATTCTTTTTCGAACTCATTGTAATACTGTTCTAGTTCTACAACGGCAAAGTTCATTTTTGATTTGTTTTTAGTGCGATGGTTCATTTGATAAAGAATTCTTCCTATCCCTGGAATTGTAGCATAACTAAGTAGCCAATTGTCACGAAACATATAGGGAAGAAAATCCTGTACTCGTTTTGGAAGAACTTCATAATATTCTTGTAATAACGTATAGAAATCAGAGACATATTTATCTAATGGAATTTTAGAATAATCACTCCAATATACAGCTAAATAATGATCATATAATATGTCCACGATAACAGTGCTGTAGTGTCCATATTTTGGGAATAATCTCAAAACACTTTCTCTTACAATTGGATGACTATCGGTATATGAGTCTATTTTACGATGAAGAGTAATACCTTGTTGTATCCGTTCTGGGAATTGAGCAAACTTTTTTCCTTTAACAGAATCGGCAATAAAATTACCTATTTTAAGTTCTTGATCTTCTCCAGAAAGGTAGATATGGGCTAAAAAATTCATTATGTGAATTTACAATTTTTTGGAAAGTTGTTATTGTTTTTATGTAAACTTTAATCATAGGGTTGTGGTAATGACTTGTAGCACGTACATTTGTTAAAAACAAAAAATAATCAATCGATATATGACATTAATCAAATCAATATCTGGTATTCGCGGAACTATTGGGGGAAAAGTAGGAGATAATTTAACACCTATTGACGCAGTTAAATTTGCATCAGCTTATGGAAGCTGGTTAAAGGCAGAGACAAATAAAGAACATCCTATTGTGGTTGTCGGTAGAGATGCCCGTATTTCTGGGTCAATGATTCAGCAATTAGTAATGAATGGATTAATAGGCTTAGGTATTCATGTTGTGGATTTAGGATTGTCAACCACTCCTACTGTTGAGGTAGCAGTTCCTTTAGAAAAAGCAGATGGAGGAATTATTTTAACCGCAAGTCATAATCCAAAACAGTGGAATGCACTTAAGTTATTAGATGGTAAGGGAGAGTTCTTGAATGCAGAAAACGGAAAAAAGATTTTAGATATAGCAGAAAATGATGACTATCAGTTTGCAGAAGTAGATGATTTAGGTTCAATAACTACAAATGATACTTATATTGATAAGCATATTGAAGAGGTGTTGAATCTTTCTTTAGTGAACTCAGAAATCGTTAAAGAAGCAGGTTTTAAAGTTGTTGTGGATGCAGTTAATTCTACTGGGGGAATAGCTATTCCAAAATTACTTAAAAAGATGGGTGTTGAGGTAGTGGAACTTTATTGTGAGCCTAATGGACATTTTCCACATAATCCAGAACCTCTAAAAGAACATTTAACTGATTTATCAGAACTTGTTGTAAAGGAAAAAGCAGATTTTGGTCTTACTGTAGATCCAGATGTTGATCGTTTGGCATTTATGAGTGAGGATGGAGAAATGTTTGGAGAAGAATACACATTAGTTGCTTGTGCTGATTTTGTATTAGGTAAAACACCAGGTAATACGGTATCTAATTTATCTTCTAGTAGGGCATTAAGAGATATTACCGAAAAACATAATGGCACGTATGAAGCTAGTGCAGTAGGAGAGGTGAATGTAGTTTCAAAAATGAAAGCTAATAATGCAATCATTGGAGGAGAAGGAAATGGCGGTATTATCTATCCAGAGTTACATTACGGAAGAGATTCTCTAGTTGGTATTGCATTGTTTTTAACACATTTGGCTGAGAAGAAGTGCAGTGTAAGTGCGTTACGTAATAGTTACCCATCGTATTTTATGAGTAAAAATAAGGTGCAATTAACTCCAGAATTAAATGTTGATGAAATTTTAAAAGGATTTCATAACAAACATGTTGCGGAAGAAGTTAGTATGGTTGATGGGGTAAAAGTGGATTTTAGTGATTCTTGGGTTCATCTAAGAAAAAGTAATACCGAACCTATTATCAGGATATATACGGAAGCTTTAAGTCAGGAAAAAGCGGATCAATTAGCAAATGATACAATCGCTGTTCTAAAGGAAATAGCAGGAATTTAATATTATTTCAGAACACTCTTGTTAATCCAATTAACAAGAGTGTTTGATTAATGTATTGTTGCATCTTTAGGTATTTCTGCATTACGATGCTTCCATCGCTTATGTGTCCATAAATAATATTCCGGAGCTTTGCGAATTTGTGTCTCTACCATTCTTAAGTAAGTTTCCACAATATAAAAATCTTCGCAGTTTTTTGCATTTTCTGTAATTGGAATAAATCTAGCTTGGTAATACCCTCTTTTTACTTTTTCTACTTGTAAATAGGCCACGGACATATCTAGCCTTTTAGCTAATACTGCTCCACCAACATGAGTGGGTACTTTGATTTCCATAAAATCTGTCCAATATGTTGCCTTATTAAGACTTGGAGATTGATCAGATAAGAATGCATAGGAACATAATTTACCGTTAACCTTATCTCGTGTAATTTCTTTCATGGCATTATAACTTGCGATAAGTCTTGCATCATATCGTTTTCTTATGCGATGTACTAACTGGTCGAAGTATTTGTTTTTAACTTGTTTATAAACACCAACTGTTGGGAAATCAATTAGTAATTGTGTAACTGTAGCCCATTCATAACTGGCATAATGTGCCATTAGGACTACGATACTTTTGTTTTTTGCTTCTAGCTTTTTAAGAGATTCAATATCGATAATTTTAAATCGATCCAGAAGGTCCTTATCACTTATAGAAATTGATTTAATCATTTCTAAAAACATATCGCACATATGTTTATAAAATGCTTTTCTTATTTTGGAGATCTCTTCAGAAGATTTTTCAGGAAAAACCAGTGTCAAGTTTTCTGTAACAGCTTTTTTTCTATATGCAATAATGTGATATACAAAAATGTATACACAAGTAGAAAACATATAAAATAGACGCCACGGTAGTTTAGAAATAATCCATAAAATTGGATACACAAGGCGATATACCAATAGTTGCATTATGTTAATTTAGCCTACAAATATAAAATTATTTGAGGTTCAAAAATCTTAGTGTAATCTTAAATAAAAGTGAAATTTTAAGCAATTACAGCATCCTTAGGAGGTTTAGCACTGCGATGTTTCCATCGTTTATGAGTCCATAAATAATTCTCTGGTTTATGCTTGATTTGTTCTTCAAGTAATTTTGTAAATCTCTTAGTAATAGCGTATTCTTCTTCATTTTTTGGATCTTCAGAAATTGGAACCAACGTTGCCTCATAATATCCTCTTTTTATCTTCTCTACGTGAAGATAAAATATACTAAGACCTAATCTTCTAGAAAGAACTTCTCCTCCTACAAATGCCGGTACCTTTATTCCCATAAAGTCTGTCCAGAATGTTGCATTATTAAGTTTAGGTGATTGATCAGAAATTAAACCATATAAACTTAATTCAGGATTCTCTTTTCTTTGATCCATAGTCATTTCTCTAAAAACTTTAGCACTTGGGATTAATCTAGAGTTAAATCGGCCTCTAATTCTATGTACTAACTTGTCGAAATATTTGTTCTTGATTGGTTTGTAAATTCCAACACATCTAAACTTACTTATTAAATCAATCGAATTGGTCCATTCATAACTATTATAATGACCCATCATCGTAATGATGCTTTTGTTTTTATTCTCTAAATCTACTATGGCATCTAGATTGGTAATGTGAAAACGCTTTACGATTTCCTTCTCACTTATGGATAAAGAACGAATCATTTCTAAGAACATATCACACATATGTTTGTATGAAGCTTTTCGAATGCGATTTATTTCCTTGGTATTCTTATCAGGAAAAGCTAAGTTTAAATTTTCCGTTACTGTTTTTCTTCGATACCTTATAATATGATAAGTAAGGATGTAAACACAAGTTGAAAATAAGTAAAATAATCTCCATGGTAGCTTAGATATGATCCAAAGTATGGGATATACTAAACTATAAATCACTAATTGCATTAAATTCTATTTTTAGCGGCTAAAGATAATCTATTTTAGCTTACTATTACTAAACTATAAAACCATCTTACTTCTAAATAAATTCAATACTCGTTAGGTTAAAATATATACTATATTTGGATGATAAAATATTATATATGCTAAATCTTGATATAGTAGTAATTGCCATTATATTGGTAAATGTGCTAGTTTCGTTAAAGGGATTAAATGATTTTTCTTTTTTAGAACGCTATAAGTTTAATATTGGGGGTATAAGACGTGGTGAGCAAATACGAATGCTTACTTCTGGTTTTTTGCATGTAGATCATATGCATTTATTTTTTAATATGTTTACCCTTTACTTTTTTGCACCAGTAGTCCTTAATGCATTAGGAAATATTAAGTTTCTCGTAATCTATTTTTGTAGCTTGATTGTAGGGAACTTGTTTTCTCTCTTTTTTCATAAGGATGAGTATCATTATAGTGCTGTTGGAGCTAGTGGTGCTGTTTCTGGAGTTATTTTTTCTGCAATATTATTTCAACCTGGGATGAAGTTGTATCTAATGTTTATTCCGATTCCGATTCCTGCCTACATTTTTGGGATTGGATATTTGCTTTATTCAATTTATGGGATGAAGAGTAGGTCTGGTAATATTGGACACGATGCCCATTTTGGAGGAGCCGTTGGAGGGTATGTGGTTACATTGATTCTTGCTCCCTTTTTATTTCAAGAAAACCTTTTAATGATAGGGTTACTAGCAATACCAATAATCGTTTTGTTTGTTATGCAACGACTTGGAAAACTTTAAATAAAAAAAGATCTGATTATCAGATCTTTTTTTATTTATTCAAATTGTTGTCGTACAGGAATTTACAGAGACTCTTCTCCTAATAATTCCGAAATTTTTGTTTCTAAAGCAGGACCTCTTAGGTTTTTAGCAATTACATTTCCTTTATCATCGATAATGAAAGTGGCTGGAATTGATCTTACACCATATGCTTTGGCTATTGGATCTTGCCAAAATTTTAGATGGGATACATGATTCCATTCTAAATTATCTTGATCGATTGCTGTTGTCCAATGGTCTTTTTTTCTATCCAGAGAAACTCCTATGATATTTAGTCCTTTATCATGATATTTATTATAAACCCTAACCACGTTAGGATTCTCTGCTCTACAAGGTTTGCACCAAGACGCCCAAAAATCAATTATAGTGATTTTACCCATAGATTCTTTAAGAGAAACCATTTTTCCCTCAGGATTAGGAGCAGAAAAATCTTCAGCTTCACTACCAATATCTATTTTGCCAATAGAGGCTGTAATTAATCGATCTAGATTTTTACCTAATCGTGAAGTTTTTAGGGTATCCTGAACTGTAGCATATATTTTTTTAATTTGTTTTGCAGGAGCAGCTTTTAGATTTAATAAATCTGTAAGCGCCATTACTGCTACTAAAGAATTGGGATTATTTTCAGCAATTTCTCTTCTGTATTTATTTTCGTCAACACGTATCTTTTGTAATTTTCTAGATAGGTTAACTGTTTTTTCAGTTTCTTTTAACTTAGAAGCTATCTGATATTGATTACTAAGTTCTTGCTTTTCCTTCCCAAAATCAGTCATCTTACTTAAGTACTTGAAAAATAATTGATTTTCAGGTCCTCCTTTAATAATTGAAGATCGTAAGCTATCTTTATAGATAGTCATTTTGATTGGATTATTTTCGGCAAGGAATAATACATTTTGGGGCGTCCCATTAAAAGTTAAATAGTTAAAATCATTATCTTCTACCACAGGTAGCGATATCGAAAATTTACCTTGCTGTATCGTAGTAGAATCTATGATAGTAGGTCTGTTTGATTGGTTTATTGCATTTACATATACTGTAACTCCATCCTCAAACCCATTTGTTTCAGCTGTAATTGAATATCCCTTTTCCTCTTTTTGACATGCTGCTATTAGCAATATGAGAGCAAGCAGTACTATTTTTTTCATTCTATTTCTTTTTTGATCTGTAAAAATATGTAATATGGACCTTAAACCCCAAAAATTAACTTTTAAATATAAGTATTTGTTAATATTTAATTTGTATTCTAAAAATAAAGATGATAAAAAAATATAATAGGTGTAACAAAAACCATTTGTTTAGAGTCTAATGAGATAGATAACATGGGTTTTTGTTCTAAAATTATAAAGAAAATTATTTTTTTATTGTTTTCAGTCCTAATTGATTGTTAATATTCGTCTATTAATTATTGATAAATGACTTATAAAGTAAGCTTTTCAATTAATTAATTGTTAATACCGATATTAAGTGACAAAGTTTTGTGTTATTTTTGTTAAACTACCGTAAATAAACCGTTATGAAGGTCCTGGAGCATGAATTTCCGTTGGATATTAGGATAAGTTTCTCTTCATTCTTTGACCAATACAGAGAGTTTTTAAAAAGTGATAATAAATTAATACGTGATCGTGCGGAAAGTATTTTAAAAATTGCAGAAGATTATCCTGAGTTAGAGGAAGGAATAAGGACAGAAGAACGTGTGCAGGAGTTGTTGCCGCAGATAGAGTTCGTTTTGGAAGATTCTTTTGCTCAAATTCTACAAAAAAATGAAATAAAGATTGCAACAATACCTTTTAATAATACTGTAGTAAAATCAACTGAACGTTACAAAAACATTGTAAAAGCAGCGGGTTCTGATTTTGAACCACAAATTAAGAACTTAGATGAGGACCATTATTTTATAATGGGATGTAGTATAATTTTGAGTCAATATTACGGTTATAAAATTGATTTTAGAAGACCGTTTTTTTATGATATACCGGATGCATCTGGGATAATGCGTCATTATAGAATTTTATATAACGGAGATTTTATTGAAATAATTAAAACAGATAATGCAAGAGATATTACTGAAGAAGATGTTGCTGTTTTAATCGATAATTTTGATAATGTAGAGATTTGGAAAGAAAAATTTCCTCCCAATAGCTGGATATTTAAAGGAATTGTTATCGCAAATTTATTTGACGTAACGGCGGATGTATCTTTATCAGAATTTAAAACAAGCCTTTTAAAATACGATAAGACACAAGGAGATTTTATTGGAAGTTTTCAGAATATCTTTAGAGGGATATTTAATCTCCCTGAGATTAAAGTAGGTTTCTCTAATTATAATGAGGAAGAAAGAGTTTTAGAACGGGTTCCGTTCAAAACTATAGATAGTTATGTGTTATATGATAAGTTTTCTGATTGCTGTGAGACAGCTTTGTGTAAAGGGACGTATCAATACTTATTTGAAAAATCAGAACCTTTTGCGGTTTCTAATATTCAAAAAATACATGAAACTTATCCAGATGAACTTATGTACAGCAATCTGGCAAAGCAAAATATTAAAAGTGCAATTATAGCACCAATAGAAAATAATGGAAAGCTATTAGGGGTTTTAGAAATTGTTTCGCCTAATATTAAGGAGTTAAATAGTATCAATGCAAACAAACTATTGGATATTATGCCATATCTAGTAGATTCTGTTTTAAGATCTAAAGCTAAGGCTGAAGATGAGTTAGAGCTCGTTATCCAACAAGAATGTACTTCTATACATCCAAGTGTATACTGGAAATTTAGACAAGAAGCTAAGCGTTTTATTTTATCCAAAGCAGAAGAAAATCCAACTTCTTTTAGAGAAGTAGTTTTTGAAGATGTATATCCTTTATTTGGACAGATTGATATTAAAGGATCTTCTGAGGCACGAAATGGTTCCGTTCAAAAAGATTTAATACTTCAATTAAAAGCTATTGCCAAGGTTATTAATAAGGTCACAGAAATAGATTCTTTACCAATTTATGATCAAATTAAATTTAGAATAGAGAATTATATAAATTCGGTTTCTTCCCAATTACAGGTCGATACAGAACAACGAATTCTTAATTTTATAAAAAATGAAATCAAGCCATTATTCAAGCATCTAAAGGGAACTAATATTGAGCTTGAGGGGTTAATTAATCAATATAATAATTCATTAGATAAAGGTACTAAAATGCTATATAAGCATAGGAAAGCGTATGATGAATCTGTTATGTTGATTAATAAAAAGATGGCAGCATTATTAGATGAAAAACAAAAGGAAGCCCAAAAAATGTACCCGCATTATTTTGAACGATTTAAAACTGACGGAGTAGAGCATAATATGTACATAGGTGAGTCTATTACTAAACAGAATAGTTTCAATAAAATATATCTTTACAACCTTAGATTATGGCAGTTACAGGTAATGTGCGAAATGGAGAATGAGTACTACCAACTTAAACAAGATTTGCCTGTTCCGTTGGATGTAGCTTCTATGGTATTGGTTTTTAATGCTTCATTATCGGTGAGATTTAGAATGGATGAAAAGCGTTTTGATGTTGACGGAACTTATAATGCGAGATATGAAGTAGTTAAAAAGAGGGTAGATAAAGCTAAGATTAAAGGTACTAATCAGCGAATTACCGAAAAAGGAAAGTTAGTTGTTGTCTATTCTCAGCGTACTGATGAAAAGGAATACATTAAATATATCAATTTCTTACAATCTAAAAACTATTTAGAAGATGAAATAGAAGTGGTGGAATTGGATGATTTACAAGGTGTTACTGGGTTAAAAGCGCTAAGGGTAAATATTCTTTATAACAAAAATAAAGAGGATAAAGAATATTATACATATGAAGATTTAATGAAAGAAATTAATAAATAACTTCTTTTATTGTAATGTGTTGAATGCAATTACAAAGGATAACGCCGAAGTAATAAAGCCAATCATAAAAACCGTATAGGTAATTCTAAGGATTTTGTATTTTCTGTGTAGTACTTTACCCAAAAAGTATAAATCTTTTATCATTGTATCATAAATATACTCCTTGTCATCCATAAGTTCATGCATCGCCGATTTGTAATCATTAAGAGGCATTTTATGAAAATTACCAAAAAATAAAAGATTTACCTTTTTTTCTTCTATTTCCTTGCGAGTAAATTCACCACTAGTAACATTAGGTCTTGTCGCCAATACAGATAATAACATTGATATAATGCTAAATACGATAAATATTAGTGTTGGATAAATTAAATATTGGTTAGAGGGATTATCTAATTTAGGAATTAAATTAGATAGTGCTAATGAGATGATAATAGCATTAACAGATAATAAAATATTCGCTTTGGTATCTGCAATATCACTTAGTTTTAAATGATTTCTAAGGGTTACTCTAAACAGCGTTTGTATACCTTTTTCGGGACTTTCTTCTTTGACTAACTTTTTCAACTTGGCTTTTTTCTTTTTCTTTTTTAAAGCTGTTTGTTCATTAAGTATTTCTAATAGATGCTCTTCTTTTTTTGGCTGCCAATTCTCTAAAGCATATTCCGTATAAAATTTGTGTTTGTTTTTTAAGAAGTCAATATTAATCTTTAACCAGTCAGCGCTACTATATTTTTCTTTGTTATTAAATTCAAACTCTTGTCTTAAAAATTCGCTCGTTTCCTTAAAGTATCCTTTAGCCAAGTGAGAAGCATCTGCATCTCTAATAATCTTTTCTAATAAGTTATTAGGTTTGTGTTCCATTTTTGTCGCCAATATCAAAGAAGATACTTTATCAATAATATCATCAGAAATATTTTGTTCTTTTAAAAAGGCTTTAGAAATTATAACACTGTGTTCCTCGTGATTATCAAGACTTTCGGAATAACCCGTGTCATGAAGTAATGCGGTTAACAATAATATATCTGCATCTTCTTCTGAAATATTAGTATTGTCAATAATTTCTTTTGTACTTTTAAATACTCTTTTGGTATGTGTGTAATTATGATAGATACAGGTTTCAGGAAGTTTTTTAGTAAAAAGTTCAGAAACAAAATTATCAGTTTTTTCAACTAACTCGTTCATGTTATAATTTTTCAGTAACCAAAATAATTAAAAAAAATGAATGTACTCCATTATGAATAAAAATATACAGACGTTCTTAATTATCTCCATTTTATTATTAAACTCTTGCGCTACATATCAGACTCAATATTTAGACGAAAATTTTCCAACAAAATTACCTAATAAGGAAATAGAAAAAAGTTTTTATTTGGTCGGAGATGCTGGAAATGCTGCAATGAACAAAAGTACACCTGGATTAGAAGCGTTAAAACAGATTGTAGAAAAAGAAAATACTGTTGATGATTATCTTATTTACCTTGGAGATAACATATATCAAAAAGGGATGCCAGAAAAAGGATCAGAAGATAGAGCCTTGTCAGAACATAGAATAGATGCTCAGGTAGAGGCTGCTGGTTCTTTTAAAGGAGATGTAGTTTTTATTCCTGGGAATCATGATTGGTATAATGATGGGGTAAAAGGTTTAAGACGAGAAGAAAAGTATGTAAGAAAAAAGTTAAGCAATAAAAAATCCTTTTTACCTTCAAAAGGATGCCCTATCGAAAGTATTGAGGTAAGTGATCAAATCCAATTACTTATTTTAGATACACAATGGTATCTAGCTGATTGGAATAAAAATCCAACAATAAATGATAATTGTGAAATAAAAACTAGAGATAAGTTTTTAAATGAAATACAAGGCGAGCTCAAAAAGCATAATGGAAAAACTGTTTTGGTGGTAATGCACCATCCCATGTTTACAAATGGGCCGCATGGTGGCAAATACAGTTTTAATAGTCATATATTTCCTTCTAAAAAGAAAATTCCTCTTCCTGTCTTAGGGTCTCTAGTAACTCAAATAAGGTCGCAAGGAGGTGTTTCTCCTCAGGATAGATATAATGAAAGTTATAATAAATTAATGAGAAGATTGTCTACGATGGCTAGAGATAGTGAAAGAGTCATTTTTGCTTCTGGACATGAGCATTCATTACAATACATTGACAGTAAAGGGTTAAAGCAAATAGTTTCAGGATCTGGATCCAAAGCTTCTGCAGCTTCCTTGGGAAAAGACGGGATGTTCTCATACCCAAATCAAGGTTTTGCAGTATTAGACGTTTATAAAGATGGCTCATCAAATGTGCGTTTTTATGGAAATGAAGAAGGTGAAATAAAATTGGTGTATCAAACTGATGTACATAAACAACCAGAAGATTATGATAGTGGTAATTTGAGTAATTCTTTTGATAATGATATTTCTGCAGCGATATACAATAAAGAAGAAACAACAAAGTCCAATTTTTATCAATCTTTATGGGGAGATCACTATAGAAAGGTTTATAGTACAGATATTAAAATCCCTATTGCTACACTAGATACGTTATTAGGAGGGTTTGCCATTGATAGAAGAGGAGGAGGACAAGTTACGAGATCATTACGCCTGATAGATAGTACAGGGAAACGTTATAGTTTAAGGGCTATGAGAAAAAGTGTTACTCAGTTTCTGCAAAAAGGAGCATTTAAGGATACTTATTTAGAAGATGATTTTGATGACACTTTTACCGAAAAACTTTTATCTGATTTCTATACGTCTAGTTATCCTTATGCGTTTTTAGTTGTTGGCGGATTGGCAGATGCGATCGAAGTATATCATGCAAATTCTAAAGTATATTATATCCCTAAACATCCAGCATTAGGTCAGTACAACAAGGATTTTGGTGATGAAATGTATTTTCTAGAAGAAAGACCAGGAAAAGAACACAAAGATTTAGCGTCATTTGGTAAGCCAGACGATATAGAAGGTACAGATGACTTACTTAAAAATTTGAGAAAAGATGAAGAGTATCAAATGGATGAGGCACATTATATCCGAACAAGATTGTTTGATATGATTTTAGGGGATTGGGACAGACATTCTGATCAATGGAGATGGTCTCGTTTTGATACAAAAAAAGGAAAATTATACCGTCCAATTCCTAAAGATCGAGATCAAGTGTTTTCTAATTACGATGGTGGACTTTTAGGCGTTATAAAGTTTATTGTTCCTATTACGCGTAAGTTTCAAGTATATCAGGGTGAATTAAAAAATGTAAGATGGATTAATGAGTCAGGAATTAGATTAGATCGAACTTTTGCACAAAATTCGAATAAGGAAATATGGCTAGAAGAAGCAAATTATATTAAAGATAATCTTAATGATGAAGCTATAGATAAAGCGTTTAGTAATCTGCCTGTAGAGTTACAAGATGCAACGATAGAAAGAATTAAAGGCTATTTAAGAGAAAGAAGGGATAATATTGACGATATAGCTGAGAGATATTATAAGTACCTTTCTAAACAGGTGATTATTAGAGGTACGGATAAAGATGATCGTTTTGAAATAATAAGAAACGATAATAGTACTACCGTTAAGATTTCAAGGATAAAAGATGGAGTTCCTCAAGAACCATTTTATGAAAGAACTATTTTATCTAAAGAGACTAAAGAAATATGGATATATGGTTTGGATGATGATGATGAATTTATAGTAACTGGAAAAGGAAGTAACCCTATTTGTACTAGAATAGTCGGAGGACAAAATAATGATAAATACACAATAGAAAATGGGCGGCAAATAAGAGTTTATGATCATAAGTCAAAACCTAATACAGTTGTTAAAAAAGGTGGAGCTAAATTTATCTTTAGTAATAATTATAATCATAATACCTACGATTATAATAAGTATATAGATAAGACAAATACATTGACACCACTAATAGGATTTAATCCAGATGATGGAGTTAATATAAACCTTACTGATGTTTATACGGTAAGAGGTTTTAATAATAGTCCTTTCCAGAGTAAACATACCATTAAAGCAGCATATTATTTTGCTACAGAAGGATATGATCTCTCATATAAGGGAGAATTCTTAAATGCAGTAGGAGATTGGAGATTAGTAATTGGTGGAAAATACACAAGTGAGAATTTTGCCCAAAACTTTTTTGGTTTTGGTAATAATACAGTGAACCTTGATGATGATCTTGGATTGGACTATAATCGTGTCAAAACCGGTATTTGGGGTCTAAATGTTGGAATTGGTAAAAATGGCAGGTATGGTAATGGCTTTACTGTTACTGGATCCTACGAAGGAGTAGAAGTACAAGATTCTCAAGGACGATTTATTACTTCTGGATTAGGTTTAGTAACGTCAGACCCTGATTTTTTTGAAAGAAAATTCTTTGCGGGGATTGATGTTAATTATGAGTATAAAAGTTTTGACATTAGTGCTAATCCAACTAGAGGTATGATATTTAAACTTCAAGGAGGTTCCAAAATGAATTTAGATGATACTGATAGAACTTTCGGATATATAAAACCGAAATTAGGTTTTTATAATGCAATTACTAAAAATCGAAAATTAGTATTGAAAACTGATGTACAAGCAGAATTTATGATTGGAGATGATTTTGAATTTTATCAGGCTGCAACTTTAGGAGGGATCAATAGTTTGCGCGGTTTTAGAGAAGAACGTTTTACAGGAGATAAAGCGTTAGCATTTAGCGGAGATCTTAGATATAGTTTTAATAAATTCAAAACAGGTTTATTACCATTGCAGTTGGGGGTTTATGGAGGATATGATATAGGTAGAGTGTGGTTTGATGGCGAGGATACGGATAATTGGCACGATTCAATTGGAGGAGGATTTTGGGTCAATGCCTTGGATACAATCGCTGGGCAGTTTAATTTATTTAGCAGTGAGGATGGTTTACGTTTTACTTTTGGATTGGGATTAAGTTTTTAAAAACCACCTAAGAACTAAACTTAGGCGGTTCTCCATAATCTAATTTATTATTAGCTAGAAATTAGGTTGTATACTTGATATTTCTGTTTGAATAAGTGGTTGAGAATTCATCAATATGGTGGGATTCTCAATGGATTTATAGTAAAACTGATTATTGGCTATAGCATTGCTATTTCTGTCTGTAGAAGATTTCATAATTATCATTGGTTTTTTGTTGGTAACATCATTTGATGTTGCAGTAATAGGGTTTTCGTAAGAACCGGAGGCAATTACTTTAGAACCATTTTCAATGCTAATTGTAATTTTTGGGTTATTATTATTTTTTAGAATTACACCTTCTTCTATGGTTAATATGGAACCATTGGTCAATAGGATTTCTTGAGGAACTATATAGGTAGTATTTGCTATTAATGTAATGTCATTAATAATAGGACTTTTTAATTCTTTTTCTTGACTAAAAGAAAAAGAAGATAATAGGATTAGAACAAAACTTAGGGGCATGTAGTTTTTTATCATAATATTGTATTTGGGGTTATTATAACATGTAAGTTATTTCTTTCAAATTTATTAATAATTATATTAAAATGAGTTATTTGTCTTTATTTAGTGTTGTTTTATTGTGAATATTATTGTTAATAACTTTTGTTTTACGGTTTTTTTTACCTCAAAAGCATAGTGTTACTAATAGGTTGATTATCAACTAAATTTATGAAGTGCCCCTCTTGTTGTTAATAACTATTTTCTTGTAATTGATTGTTTTGGTGTTTTTTACGATAATTAGAGTTCTATTCCGTTTGGAATATTGTAGTATTATTTTGTAAAAAAGGAGAGAAAATAAGAAACTCCCAATATAAGATGCGAAATATTAGGAGTTTCTATTAAGGAGCAATGAATTGCTCACAAAACAAAATATTATTTTAAAATAAATCTAACGTAGTTCTAGGTATTAGTTTTGTTGATTTATTAATAGGTTCTAAACTAGTCTTGACTTTTTTATTGTTTATTTTAGTCTGGTCAATCAATTCAACTTTTGTAATATTAGAAGAAGCTGATTTTTTTTCGGCAATTTTTGAGCTATTATTTATAGTTTCTTGTATTTTGTATTGATGAACTTTGTTAGCATCTTTAGTTACGTCTTGTTGAGAAAAAAGTACACTAGATGAGAAAAAGGTTATGATCATGAGATAAGCTGGATAAGCTTTCATATATAGATAGGATTTTGGGGTTATATAGAGAAAAATAGTATGATTGTATAGTATTTTTCAACAGCTAATTTACTAATAAAAAAACCTGTAAAACGTTAATAATCAATTGAAAAAGTATGTTTATCTCTTGCTAATTGTTGAAAAGTAAGTTTTGTACTACTATTTATAGGTAACTTGGTGTTGGTTTTATTGTTTTTGTCGATTAAAGGTTAAACCTTTGGTTTAAGTACTTGTGTGTTGATAACTTTTTTGTTTTTTTGGTAATCAGGAGTTTCTAAGTGTTCTTTTGTAGTCTATAATTTAAATTATTTTAAAAGTGTTGGAGTTGTTTACAGATCGATTACAATTAAAAATCGTTGATACATCAAATTTGTCTAAAATTCATGAGTTGCTCTCTGTTCCAGAAGTGGACCTTTATAATGCATTAGGTATACCAACGAACAAAGAAGTTACTGATGTATATCTGCAGGAATGGATCGATGATTTCGAAATGAGAAAGGAATTTGTCTTTGCTATTTATATACAATCCAGTAAAGAGTTTATCGGTTTGATTTCTCTAAAAATTGGAAACCCTAAATATAGTATAGGATCCATTTGGTACAAACTACACCCAATTTTTTGGTCTAAAGGATATGCTACGGAGTCGGCTAAAAGAATTTTAAAATTTAGTTTCGAAGAAATTGGATTGCATAGGGTAGAAGCTGGTTGTGCTATAGCAAATATAGGTTCGGTTAGGGTATTGGAGAAAATTGGAATGATTAGAGAAGGTCATAAAAGAAAAGTGTTACCTCTTAAAACCGGTTGGTCCGATAATTATGAATTTGCCATGCTAGAAGAAGATTGGAGTAATTAATAATAGTTATTTGTGTAATAGGTACTGATATATTTTTCCTTTAGAATTCTTTCTCCGTTCATCAACAATAAATAAAGTAGAATCATTTTTAAAACAAATTCCTTCTTTTTGAGAGAAGTGGTTAAGTTTAATTTTTTCTATTTTTCCATTAAATAAATGATCCTCCTCAAATTCTGATAGGATAAATATTTTGTTATAAGTAAGAAGAGCAATTTTATTTCCCTCTGAATTTATAGCTGCACCAGAGATAAAACAATCATTAGAATCATTACACGTATTATATTTACCAATTAATTTAGCAACTTGTGTTTGTCCAGGTTTATTTGAGAGTTTGTATAATTTTGTTTCACCATTAAATTTAGAACTTCTGTTTTTGGTAAAAAGATAGAAGCTTCCATTTTTATAAATAAAAGCTTCTATGTCAAAATTTCTTTTCTTTTTCGAGGGAGGAAACTTTTTTTGATCTTCTAGTGTAAATTCTATAACACTCGTTTTGATAGAGTTTGACGCAATGCCAGATACAGTATAGATAGATAGTTTCTTTCGATCATTATTATTATTTCCAAAATCCCCTATGTATATATTGTTCTGGTGATCATAAGTCAAATCCTCCCAATCAATATTTTTGCTCTCAGGGATTTTGATTTCATCTAAGATTTCCCCTTTTTCATTTAACCGAAAAAGTATATTTTCATTTCCAGAATCATTAATAGCGTATAGATGCACGTCATTTGGTAATCTAGTTAAACCAGATATTTCCTTTAAAGAATTTGATAAATGATTTACAGTTAAAAAATCATGTTGACTTTTTTTTTGACAACTAACAGATAGGGTAATACCTATTAAAAAAATGGAAATTTTTAGTTTCAATATATAAGTTTTAACTTTTTTGATTCCAAGCGTTTAGCATCCAACTTGTTTTTTCTAAATCAGCAATATATGTGCCAGTAATATCTAAGGTACCTTCGTCTCCTGCTGCTTCAGCTTCTTTTGTTACAATTCTTAATTGCTTTAATAAAATATCATGATCATTAAGTATGGTTGTTACCATTTCATGATCTATTAAATTAGTTTCAGCTTCTTCTAAAGAAGAAGTAGTTAGGTAAGAACTATAATTACTGATAGGTTTAGCTCTAAGAGTCAAAATTCTTTCAGCAATTTCGTCAATTTTTAGTTTAGCATCTTCATATAGTTCTTCAAATTTTAGATGTAATTCAAAAAAATTACGTCCAGTAATATTCCAATGAAAGTTCCTTAATTTTTGATAATACAAATGATAATCTGCTAATAGGACATTTAGTTCTTTTACGGTGTTGTTATTTGAATTATTCATAGTTTTTATTTATTGATTTTTTAATTTCAATACAAAAATACTATAGTTTGTATGGTTCTGATTAAAGTTACGATAGTTAGTAGCAATTGGGGTATTATTGAAATCGATTTGTGATTTCTTTAAGAATGAAATTATAATATTCAATATCGTGAGGAACATATTTCTTTGTAGTTTCTATATTCTGCAGATGACTTTTAAGGATTCCAATTGGAATTAATTTAATAGCAGAAACCTCTTCTTCTTGTAATGTGAGGTGCTCTATTGATTTAGTTAATTTAGCTAAATACACATAATGAAATTCATTATCTAGTATATGTGCGTTTGGTTGTTTTTCTGCTAGATAGCTTCCGATAAATTCTAAGTCCTTTTTATTTAGAGATAACCCAATTTCTTCTTCAATCTCTCGTATAGCAGAATCTTCTTTTGATTCTCCAGTACTAATATGTCCAGCAACAGAAACATCCCAAAGGTTTGGATAGGTATCCTTATTCTCAGCGCGTCGTTGGATTAGAACATTTTTATCTAAGGTGTACAACCATATATGAACACTGGCGTGATATAATCCTAATTGATGCGCTTCAGATTTTAATCTAACTTCTCCAGTAGATTTACCATTTTCATCTAAAATATCTATTAATTCGTCTGCCATTTTTTTTGAAATGCAATTATACTAATTTCTGATAAAGTCATTTGTTATTATGAATTTCTCATATAAATCATATTTATTTTTAGTATTTGTTGATGTTTAATATAATTGTTTGTTAAATTTTTATTGCTAAATTGATATATTTATGCAAATTTAATATATATGAAAATCGAAACCTGCCCAAACTGTGGATCTAACAAATATATTAAAAGTGGAATAGTCTCTAATAGACAACGGTATAAATGTAAATCTTGTAATTATTTTTTTTCAGTAAATAAGATAGGTAAGAAGATTGATGATTATTATGTAAATAAGGCGCTACAACTATATCTAGAAGGGTTAACTTATCGAGAAATCGAACGGGTTTTAGGAGTGTCTCATGTAAGCATTATGAATTGGGTTAAAAAATATAACATAAAGAGACCTTACAACCATAATTATCATCCTACTTATAAGATTCTCAGCGGATCAGAGTTGTCGATTTACTTTCAAAACCCTACTAATTTATCAGGAGCAGGTTTCGTAATTACAGAACTGGGAGATAAGTTTATGTTAATAAGGTGGGAACGTTTTAGAGATTAAATATATTAAATTAACAAAAAAGTATAGTGCTTTTTTGTTAACTCATTCTTTTTATGAGATTAGCAGTGTGCACACGATCATTTTAATACTAATCTAATCTCTAAAACTTTATGATAAAGCAATTTATATTGCTGGTTGGGATTTTTCTATTTCTCTTTCAGTATTCATATTCACAAGGATCTCCAGATTATACTGGTGGATTAAAAGTGAAGCTTAATGAAGATGGGTCTAAATATTTCAGAGTAATATCGTGGGCTCAGTTCTGGGCTCAATATAATGATGATGTCCCAGATGATGTAAGTAATACTAATTTTAGTATCAGACGTGCAAGGATACTTTTGTATTCGCAAATAAATAAAGACTTTCTTATTCTTACTCATTTTGGACTTAATAGTTTAAATGCAGATAATCAAAGTCCGACAGGACTAGGCGAAAGTTCTCAATTATTCTTCCACGGTGTTTGGGTACAATACAGTCTAGGAGCAAATCATGCAATAGGAGGAGGGTTGCACTATTGGAATGGTATTTCTAGGTTAAATAATCAAAGTACTTTAAATATCATGACTTTG
Organism: Aquimarina sp. Aq107; assembly: GCF_943733665.1. NCBI lineage: Bacteria > Pseudomonadati > Bacteroidota > Flavobacteriia > Flavobacteriales > Flavobacteriaceae > Aquimarina > Aquimarina sp. Aq107. Next base: position 1,436,385 of record NZ_OX030782.1, read on the forward strand.
GATAATAATCGACAATCTTGGGCAACGATTGGATTGTCTGATCAATTTGCTAGACATATTGGAATTTATGCAAAAGGATCTTTTGGTAATTTTTTATATCAAGTATCGGTTAATGAGTCTATAACTAACAATCTCCAAGAAGCAGTAGATCCAGTAGCCAATGGTTCAGCAGTTTATGCAGGGCGTAGATTGTTAGGTTCTAAAGATGCAGGTAAAAACTTTGCCGGATATTTTGAATATAATTTTATGGATAAAGAATCAAACTTCTTACCTTACAAGGTAGGAACATATCTTGGCGGTAAAAAAGTTTTTAATGTTGGTGCTGGATTCTTCTATCATCCAGATGGTAGTGTACTTGCTAATGATGATGGAACATTAGAAGGAGAAGATGTAGCTATACTAGCTATTGATGCCTTTTATGATGCACCTATAGGTAGTAATGGTTCGGCTATTACAGCATATGCTACTTATCAAAATAATGATTATGGAAAAGATTTTACTTTAGGACAAACGTATGAAACAGGATCCATGTTATATGGTCATGTTGGATATGTAATTCCTAATACTGATAAGAAAATAAAGTTTCAACCTTATGCATTATTTAAAAATAGATCAATAGATGCTATTGATGATAATGCTACAAGTTTTGGAATTGGAACAAATGCATATATCAGCGGGCATAATTCTAAGTTAACTTTAGAATATCAAAATACAAAGTATGGCGATAATAGTGCTCAAGGATTATTAACGTTGCAAGCAATGATTTATCTATAAAATCTAATATTATGACAGAAAAAAGGAAAAAAGCAAAAGCGTACTGGAAAGAAAATGTAAAATATCTTTTTATACTGCTTGCTATCTGGTTTTTAGTTTCTTACGGAGCGGGAATTTTGTTTAAAGATGCTTTAAATAATATTCGCCTTGGAGGTTTTAGATTAGGTTTTTGGTTTGCTCAACAAGGTTCAATTTATGTGTTTGTCATCTTAATTTTCGTCTATGTTCGCTTAATGAATAAGCTAGATAAAAAATATGGATATGATACCGATTAAGATCTGTGTCATTGTTAGAAATCAAAAAGACATATTCAAAAGGGCTTTATTGCATATGACTAACCTTGGTGTTTAATAACCAGAGGTTAAATAAAATTAAAATAACAATTTAAGATATAAAATTATGAATGTTCAATTATGGACTTATATTATCGTAGGAATTACGTTTGCATTATATATAGGTATTGCAATCTGGTCAAGAGCGGGATCTACCAAAGAATTTTATGTTGCTGGAGGTGGAGTTTCGCCATTAGCTAATGGTATGGCTACAGCTGCAGATTGGATGAGTGCAGCTTCTTTTATTTCCATGGCAGGAATTATTGCTTTTGCGGGATATGATGGTGCAGTTTATTTAATGGGATGGACTGGTGGTTATGTGTTGTTAGCATTATTATTGGCGCCATATCTCCGGAAATTCGGAAAATTTACAGTCCCAGATTTTATTGGTGATCGGTATTATTCTAAAACAGCTAGATCAGTAGCAGTGTTCTGTGCATTGTTGGTTTCTTTTACTTATGTAGCTGGACAGATGAGAGGTGTGGGAATTGTGTTTTCTCGTTTTTTAGAAGTTGAGATTAATACAGGTGTAATTATTGGGATGATTATAGTTCTTTTTTACGCAGTATTAGGAGGTATGAAGGGGATTACATACACGCAAGTAGCACAATATTGTGTTTTGATATTTGCTTTTATGGTTCCAGCAATTTTTATCTCTATTCAAATGACTGGGAATCCGATTCCTCAGTTAGGATTTGGAGGTACTGTAACCGACAGCTCCGAAATGTATTTATTAGATAAGTTAGACGGACTTAGTACTGAACTTGGTTTTGCAGCTTATACTGATGGTTCTAAATCATTATTAGATGTTTTTGCAATTACATTAGCTTTAATGGTTGGTACCGCAGGTTTGCCGCACGTGATTGTTCGTTTCTTCACGGTAAAACGAGTTAAAGATGCTCGTAAATCGGCAGGATATGCACTTCTTTTGATTGCAATTTTATATACAACAGCACCGGCGGTTGCGGTTTTTGCAAAAACTAATTTGATAGAATCAGTTCAGAATAAGAAATATGAAGAACTGCCAGCATGGTTTAAAAACTGGGAAGATACTGGTTTATTAGGATGGGTAGATAAGAACAAAGATGGTCAAGTTCAATATTCGAGTGGTCACGCGGTGGAAGGAAATAAGAATAAACCTGTATTTGATGGGAAAAATCGCGGTGAAAAAGGTGAACGAGTAATTACAAATGTTAATGCGGCTACAAAAAACGAACTTTTTGTAGATCGAGATATTATGGTTTTAGCGAATCCTGAGATTGCAAACCTACCAAACTGGGTAATAGCATTAGTTGCTGCAGGAGGATTGGCAGCTGCTTTATCCACAGCAGCTGGTTTGTTACTTGTGATTTCTTCTTCAGTATCTCATGATTTGATAAAGAAAATGATTAAACCGGATATTTCTGAAAAAGGAGAGTTGATTGCTGCACGTCTTTCTGCAGTAGCAGCAGTATGTGTTGCTGGTTATTTTGGTATTAATCCACCTGGATTTGTAGCGGCAGTAGTAGCCTTGGCCTTCGGTTTGGCAGCCGCATCATTTTTTCCAGCAATTGTATTAGGTATATTTTATAAGAGAATGAATAAAGAAGGTGCAATAGCCGGAATGGTAGTTGGTATTTTATGTATGCTGTTGTATATGATAAAATATAAATTAGGTTGGTTTGATGAAACACTTCCTTCATCTAGTGAATGGTGGTTTGGTATTTCTCCAGAAGGTTTTGGTGCAGTAGCTATGGTTATTAATTTTATAGTTTCTATTGTAGTGTGTAAACTTACTGCGGCACCGCCTCAAGATGTTCAAGAAATTGTAGAAAATATTAGAATACCGAGCGGAGCAGGAGAAGCCGTAAATCATTAATAAAAGATATAGAGGCCTATGTGAGTTTTGTTAATCACATAGGCTTTAAAAGCATAATAATATTGCATGAAAAAACGACATCAACAAAAATTGATCATACTATCATTAGTGTTGTTATTACTTTTTAATATCCCATTGGTTTTAATATTTAACCATTCAGGAAGTGTATTGGGTTTTCCTATAATGTTTTTTTCTATTTTTTTGATTTGGGCTATTGGAGTTTTAATAGCTGCAATTATTTTAATGAAGTATTATGAATAATTATATTTTAATATTCATAATTATAATATATCTGGCGCTTTTGTTTGGGATTGCTCTATGGGCAGAAAAAAAAGCAAAAAGTAGTTGGGTCAATAATGCATATGTATATACTTTATCTCTAGCAGTTTATTGCTCAGCTTGGACATATTATGGAAGTGTTGGAATTGCAGCGACTTCTGGTATAAGCTTTCTTACAACATATTTGGGGCCGGTAATTGCATTTCCGCTATGGATTATAGTATTAAAAAAGATAATAAGAATATCTAAAGAACAGAAGATATCAAGTATCGCTGATTTTGTTTCTTTACGTTATGGTAACAATCGATTTCTGGGAGCGTTGGTAACTATAATTTGTGTGATTAGTATTGTGCCATATATTTCATTGCAATTAAAAGCGGTTTCCGAAACATTTGCAATTATTTCTATTGACACAAGTCTTTCTTCAGCTTCAATTTTCCAAGACACTACGTTTTACGTAGCATTATTATTAGCTGTTTTTGCAGCGTTTTTTGGAACTCAACTTACTGATGCTACCAGAAGAAGACAAGGAATTGTGTTTTCTGTTGCGGTAGAATCAGTTTTAAAATTAGTTTTCTTTTTAACAATTGGTATTTACGTCACTTATTTTTTATTTGATGGTACGACTGATATTTATAATAAAATTTCCAAAGTTGAAAATTTTGAATCACTGACTACACTTAATGGTTTAGAAGCTGGTATTAATTGGTATTTTATGATCGCATTGTCGTTTTTTGCTATTTTTCTATTACCGAGACAATTTCAGGTTTCGGTTATAGAAAACACATCAGAAAAGCACTTAAAGAAGGCAATTTGGTTATTTCCATTATATCTTTTGTTATTTAATTTATTTGTAATATTTGTTGCCTGGGGAGGAAAATTAAGTCTTAGCGAAAACCTTAATCCAGATTATTATACATTGTTGTTGCCATTACAAAATGATAATATATTTCTAGCTACTCTAGTCTTTTTAGGAGGGTTTTCTGCTGTAATTTCTATGGTAGTAGTTTCTACATTGGCGTTATCAGTGATGTTAAGTAATAATCTAATTATTCCTTACGGTTTTCTTGATAAGTTTAGTAGAAGTCACCCAGAACGAAATGCCTATTATATAAAAAACATTAGAAGGATTGCAATCTTTACATTGATTGTTGGAGCCTATTTGTTTTATATTAATTTTAATGTACAATTATCTTTGTTTTCAATCGGACAAATTTCTTTTGTAGTTATATCACAATTAGCACCAGCATTTTTTATTGGATTGTTTTGGAATAGAGGTTCTGCGATTGCCGCTAAAGCATCCATAATTACGGGAACATTGATAACAGTGTATACATTAATCTTACCATTCGTAATGGATATTATATTGGGTGATACTGGTTTTATTCGCAATGGAGCTTTTGGGATAGAACTATTAAAACCCTATGAATTATTTGGGATAGATTTTATGACACCGGTTACTCACGCATTTTTCTGGAGTTTGTTTTTTAATACGTTGGTATATCTATCGGTTTCTCTTTCTAGAAAAGGGAATTACAGAGAACGTAATTATGCCGAAATGTTTGTGAATAATAGTTATAATTCTCTTCAGGAGAGTGCATATGTATGGAAAGGAGAAGCCTATGTTTCAGATATTAGAAACCTATTAACTAAATTTCTTGGTGCTACCAGAACCGAAAGAGCTTTGAAATTATTTTATAAAAAATATGGTTTATCTATTAATGAAGAAAAAGCAGATGCTCGATTAATTAATTTTTCAGAAAAACTTTTAACCGGAAGCATTGGAGGAGCTTCTTCACGAATCTTAATTGCTAGTGTTGTAAAAGAACAACCTGTTACGTTGGTAGAAGTTTTAAAAATTTTAGAAGAAAGTAAAAAAACAATTTCAACAAATAAATTTTTAAAACAAAGATCAAATGAACTTATTGAACTAACAGAAGAGTTAAAACAAGCGAATGAAGAATTGAAACTTCAGGATAAAATAAAGGATGAATTTTTAGACACAGTAGCACATGAACTTAAAACTCCTATTACATCTATAAGAGCGGCAGCAGAAGTTTTATTAGATGATGAAGATGATATGCCAAGTGAATTGAAAACACAATTCTTAAGTACTGTTCTAATGGATGCAAAAAGACTTTCTCGATTAATACATAATATACTTGATTTAGAGAAATTGTCTTCTGGTAGAGAAATTTTTGATAAAAAGAATAATAATTTGGTTGATACTTTAAAACAAATAATTATTGGAGTATCAACAATTACAAAACAAAAGGAAATTAAAATTATTACCTCTGACTTACCTGATAAAATTCTTGTTTTTTATGATGAGGATAGAATGCAACAAGTCTTTACTAATGTTTTGTCTAATGCGATTAAATTTGTAGAGAATAAAAATGGATTGATAACAATTACACTTTCAGAAGTTGATAGTCTTGTTAGAATAATAATACAAGATAATGGGAAAGGCATTTCCGAGGAAGATAGAAAATACATTTTTGATAAGTTTTACCAGTCAAATAATCAAAATATTAAGAAACCTGTTGGTAGCGGATTAGGATTGGCTATCTGTAAACAAATTATGGAAGGACATTCTGGTAAAATATGGATTGATGATTCTTTTAGTAAAGGAGCCAGGTTTATTATTGATTTGCCCAAAAATGTAATAAGCTAATTTTTAGAAATGAAATAAAAAGAAATTTTATCTTACGAAAGAATAGAAAACCTACGACAAATGCAGAAAAAAATATTAATAGTAGATGATGAGCCTAATATAGTAATGTCTCTAGAATATACTTTTAAAAAACAAAATTATGAAGTTTTTATAGCTAGAGATGGAAGTGAAGCTATTCAGATTTTAGAAACACAGATACCTGACGTAGTATTATTGGATATAATGATGCCCAATGTGGATGGATATCAAACAATTGAATATATAAGAAAGAATCCAAAAACAGAAAATATTAAAGTAGTCTTCTTAAGTGCTAAAAACAAAACTGCTGATATAGAAAAAGGGTTAGAAATGGGGGCTGACAAATATTTATTAAAACCATTTTCGGTTAAAAAAGTAGTGGCGGAAATAAAAACCTTGATTGAATAGAAAAACAGAGTATTAAACTATCAAAACATATTAGTAAAGGCTTTTTAGTTACAATAGAGTGTTGTTTGTCTAAATAATAATGAAAGGTAAAATAATTATTAAGAAATTGAATATTAAAAAAATATAAAACCAACTATAATGAGTAATTATCACATAAAACATCTTGAAGAATATTTTCAGGTATATAGAAAATCTGTTAGGAATCCAGAACTTTTTTGGAGTGAGATAGCAGAAGAACATTTTTTATGGAGAAAAAAGTGGGATAAGGTACTGGAATGGGATTTTGCTAAACCTGAAGTAAAGTGGTTCCAAGGTGCAAAATTGAACATTACAGAAAACTGTATAGATAGGCATTTGTATGTTCGAGGAGATAAAACGGCCATTTTATTCGAGCCTAATAACCCTAAAGATCCGGCAGAACATATTACATATAATCAGTTACACGAACGTGTGTGTAAATTTGCGAATGTTCTTAAAAGTAAGGGGATTCAAAAAGGAGATAGAGTTTGTATTTATCTTCCAATGATCCCAGAATTAGCAATTTCAGTTTTAGCTTGTGCAAGAATAGGTGCTATTCATTCGGTAGTATTTGCGGGGTTTTCTGCCACAGCATTGTCAACTAGGATTAATGACTGCGATGCTAAAATGGTTATTACCTCAGATGGTTCCTATAGAGGAGCAAAAACAATTGATCTAAAAAGTATTGTAGATGATGCATTAGAAGATTGTCCTGGGATTAAATCAGTTCTGGTGGTAAAAAGAATAGAGTCTGATATACAGATGAAGCCTGATCGGGATGAATGGTTACAGCCTTTACTAGATAGTGCAGATACCGAATGTATTCCTGAGGTCATGGATGCAGAGGATCCTCTATTTATATTATATACCTCTGGTTCTACAGGAAAACCCAAAGGTATGATGCATACTACTGCGGGTTATATGGTCTATACTGCATATAGTTTTAAAAATGTTTTTCAGTACAAGGAAGATGATATTTATTGGTGTACAGCTGATATAGGATGGATTACAGGGCATTCATATATTGTATATGGTCCATTAGCAAATGGAGCGACAACAGTAATGTTTGAAGGAGTACCATCCTATCCTGATTTTGGAAGATTTTGGGATATAGTTCAAAAGCATAAGATTACTCAATTTTATACTGCCCCAACGGCTATAAGGGCTTTGGCGAAGGAAAATTTAGATTATGTTACTGAGTATGATTTATCAAGTCTAAAGGTGTTAGGTACGGTTGGAGAACCAATAAATGAAGAAGCTTGGCATTGGTATAATGATCATGTAGGTGAAAAGAAATGTCCAATAGTAGATACTTGGTGGCAAACTGAAACAGGAGGAATCTTAATTTCACCTATTCCGTTTGCAACACCAACAAAGCCAACATATGCAACGCTTCCAATGCCTGGTGTGCAACCAGTACTTATGGATGAAAATGGAAATGAAATTGAAGGAAATCAGGTAGAAGGAAGATTGTGTGTTAAGTTTCCTTGGCCTTCCATGGCAAGAACTATTTGGGGTAACCATAAGAGATATAAGGATACTTATTTTTCTGCATTTAATAATAAATATTTTACGGGAGATGGAGCTTTCAGAGATGAGGTTGGGTATTATAGGATAACCGGTAGAGTAGATGATGTGATTATTGTATCCGGTCATAATTTGGGAACTGCACCAATAGAAGATGCAATTAATGAACATCCTGCGGTAGCAGAATCGGCCATTGTCGGCTTTCCACACGATATTAAAGGAAATGCTTTGTACGGTTTTGTAATTCTTAAAGAAGTTGGAGAATCTAGAGATCGTGATAATTTGAGCAAAGAGGTGAATCAACAAATCACTGAACGTATAGGGCCGATTGCTAAATTAGATAAAATTCAATTCGTATCCGGATTACCTAAAACCAGAAGTGGGAAGATTATGAGGCGTATTTTGAGAAAAATAGCTTCTAAGGACACATCAAATCTTGGAGATACTAGTACATTATTAAATCCAGAAGTGGTTCAAGAGATAATGGATAATGTATTGTAGTATTTTCGGTGTTAATTAAAAAGCCTCGCATTTGCGAGGCTTTTTAATTTGTTATTTTTTTGATTTAGCTCTTGTTCTAGGCTTAGGTTTTTCAAAATAACTAAAAGTTTCTCCCGATTTTATAGAAAGCAAACTTTCGTAAATAAGGCGTATAACATTTTCTACATCATCTCTATGAACCATTTCCACAGTAGTGTGCATATAGCGAAGAGGTAAAGAGATTAATGCCGATGCAACACCGCCATTACTATATGCAAATGCATCAGTGTCCGTTCCTGTCGATCTACTCGATGCCATGCGCTGAAAAGGTATTTTCTTTTTTTCTGCAGTATCAATCAACAATTCTCTAAGTCTATTTTGTACAGCAGGAGCATAAGAAATTACAGGGCCATCACCAATTTTGGTTTCACCTTCAGTTTTTCTTTCTATCATAGGAGTGGTTGTATCATGACAAACATCCGTTACAATAGCTACATCGGGTTGTATCGTATGTGTGATCATTTCGGCACCTCTAAGACCAATTTCTTCTTGTACAGAATTAGTAATATAAAGACCAAAATCAAGTTTATCCTTGTTTTCTTTTAGTAAACGAGCAACTTCGGCGATCATAAAACCACCCATTCTGTTATCCAAAGCACGACAAACAAACTTATCATTATTAAGAATAAAAAACTCGTCAGGATATGTTATTACACAACCAACATGAACTCCAAGAGCTAATACTTCTTCTTTGGTATTGCATCCTACATCAATACATATGTTACTTAATTTAGGAGCTTCTTCTTTAGCTTTATTTCTTGTGTGGATTGCTGGCCAACCAAATACGCCTTGTATAATTCCTTTTTTTGTATGAATGTTTACGCGTTTTGATGTTGCTATTTGGTGATCACTACCACCATTTCTAATAACATAAATTAAACCATTGTCTGTAATATAGTTTACATACCATGAAATTTCATCAGCGTGCCCTTCAATTACTACTTTGTATTTAGCTTTAGGATTAATGACAGCAACAGCAGTTCCATATGTATCAGTAATAAAATCATCTACATAAGGTTTTAAATAATCCATCCAGATTTTTTGCCCTTCCCATTCATAACCTGTAGGCGCCGCATTGTTCAAATACTTCTCCAGAAAAGTCAAAGACTTTTTATTTAGTATACTTTTTTTAGCCATTTATATAAATTTGTTTTGTACGAAGTTAATAATATTCACAAAGATTTTACAGTTTACAAACTGTTTATTGTTAATTTTGGAACGATTTTAGAAGATCAATATCTATTATGCAGAGAAAAATAATGTACATATTAATGATATTATTTCCATTAACGGTTTTGTGCCAAAAGGAAATAGATTCAATAAAAACCGATTCTACGGGGTATGTGCAATACTATATTATAGAAGGAGATACAATTCCGCACGATGCTATTGATCTTGATGAAGTAGTTATATTAGGTAAGTTAAAATTTAAAGATAGACTGGCAAGAAGAAAGTATCTTATATTAAGACGTAAAACAAGAAAAGTATATCCATATGCAAAATTGGCATCAGATAGACTTACTACGTTAAATGAAAGGTTAAAAAACATTAAATCTAAAAGTGCTCGTAAAAAATATGTAAAAATACTTCAGAAATATATGGAAGAAGAATTTACAGCAGAGTTAAAAAAGATGACTCGTACGGAAGGGCAGATTTTAGTAAAGTTAATACACAGGCAAACTGGTCAGACAATGTTTGATTTGGTAAAGGAATATAGGAGTGGTTGGAAAGCATTCTGGTATAATAGTACCGCTAAACTTTTTAGTATTTCCTTAAAAGAAGAATATGATCCTATTAATGTAGAAGAAGATTATTGGATTGAAGATATTCTTCAAAGAAGTTTCCAGTCTAATATATTGGAAGAACAAAAAACGGCATTGGATTTTAGTTTTTATGATCTTAGAAATAAATGGAACGATACAATTAAAACTACCTCCACAAAGAATTAGTGTTATTATATTCCTGTTATTTAATAAGTACTCTTTTAATACTATCTCCTAGAAAACTTCTGGTTTATTGATATTGATAATCTAAGTTTTAATTTAAGATATTGTAGTTGTGATTGTTATGGGTTCAGGGAGTGAGAAAAGCTGTACTCGTATTGTTAAAAACTTTTATCCTTTATTTTGATTTATTTTATTATCTTCGCTTTCCAACTTTTTAAAAACCAGCAAGTTCAGAATTTCTTTAAAAAAATACTTATTTTTTTTGTTGTTGATTAGAAAAAGGGTTGTATGTTTGCACCCGCAAAACGGGATATTGTTTTGTTAAGTTCATTGAGATTATTTTTGTTTGTTTGGGTCAGGTTTTACTGGGGTTTAGATGCTTTTGTAGATTTGGTTCGGGGTTCAAAAAAAACTTTAATTTTTTTTAAAAAAAGTTTTGCAGGATTAAAAAGAGGTTGTATATTTGCACCCGCTTTGAGAAACAAGCGAAGTTCATAAGAATAAAAGTTGTACTGGAGTAGAGTGATTAGGTTCATTTATAGGGTTCGATTCCTTGTTAATTTTCGATTAACGACCGGCAATGAAGATTGTTTTCGGTTAGTTAAAAAAGTTCATTGATATATTGATTGACAGCGCGTATTATGGTTGTATTTATTTACGATCATTTTACAATAAGAATTAAGACTAGAAGCATTTTTGAGATACGATTTAAAATTCCTGTTGTTATTGTTAAATAATATTTAAGAATACACGATGAAGAGTTTGATCCTGGCTCAGGATGAACGCTAGCGGCAGGCTTAACACATGCAAGTCGAGGGGTAACGTGAGTGCTTGCACTTGACGACGACCGGCGCACGGGTGCGTAACGCGTATAGAACCTACCTTATAGTAAGGGATAGCCCAGAGAAATTTGGATTAATACCTTATAGTATGATAAGATGGCATCATTTAATCATTAAAGATTTATTGCTATAAGATGGCTATGCGTTCTATTAGCTAGTTGGTATGGTAACGGCATACCAAGGCAACGATAGATAGGGGTCCTGAGAGGGAGATCCCCCACACTGGTACTGAGACACGGACCAGACTCCTACGGGAGGCAGCAGTGAGGAATATTGGACAATGGAGGCAACTCTGATCCAGCCATGCCGCGTGTAGGAAGACTGCCCTATGGGTTGTAAACTACTTTTATAGAGGAAGAAACAGTTCCACGTGTGGAACTCTGACGGTACTCTACGAATAAGGATCGGCTAACTCCGTGCCAGCAGCCGCGGTAATACGGAGGATCCAAGCGTTATCCGGAATCATTGGGTTTAAAGGGTCCGTAGGCGGGTCTGTAAGTCAGTGGTGAAAGTTTTCGGCTCAACCGGAAAATTGCCATTGATACTGCAGGTCTTGAATCATTATGAAGTGGTTAGAATAAGTAGTGTAGCGGTGAAATGCATAGATATTACTTAGAATACCGATTGCGAAGGCAGATCACTAATAATGTATTGACGCTAAGGGACGAAAGCGTGGGTAGCGAACAGGATTAGATACCCTGGTAGTCCACGCCGTAAACGATGGTTACTAGCTGTTCGGACTTCGGTCTGAGTGGCTAAGCGAAAGTGATAAGTAACCCACCTGGGGAGTACGTTCGCAAGAATGAAACTCAAAGGAATTGACGGGGGCCCGCACAAGCGGTGGAGCATGTGGTTTAATTCGATGATACGCGAGGAACCTTACCAGGGCTTAAATGTAGTATGACAGGTTTAGAGATAGACTTTTCTTCGGACATATTACAAGGTGCTGCATGGTTGTCGTCAGCTCGTGCCGTGAGGTGTCAGGTTAAGTCCTATAACGAGCGCAACCCCTGTTGTTAGTTGCCAGCGAGTAATGTCGGGAACTCTAGCAAGACTGCCGGTGCAAACCGCGAGGAAGGTGGGGATGACGTCAAATCATCACGGCCCTTACGTCCTGGGCCACACACGTGCTACAATGGTAGGTACAGAGAGCAGCCACTGGGTGACCAGGAGCGAATCTATAAAACCTATCACAGTTCGGATCGGAGTCTGCAACTCGACTCCGTGAAGCTGGAATCGCTAGTAATCGGATATCAGCCATGATCCGGTGAATACGTTCCCGGGCCTTGTACACACCGCCCGTCAAGCCATGGAAGCTGGGGGTACCTGAAGTCCGTCACCGTAAGGAGCGGCCTAGGGTAAAACTGGTAACTGGGGCTAAGTCGTAACAAGGTAGCCGTACCGGAAGGTGCGGCTGGAACACCTCCTTTCTAGAGAAAGACGATACTCAGGAATTGTTATTTTGAGGTGTTTTTAGTCTTAAGCTGTTAATTAATTAAACAATAGTTGTTAGTTTTTGGTTGTTAGTTGTTAGTATTTTTTTTAAAATATTTATAACGATCAACAAAAAACCACCAACCATCAACTATGAAGAAGTCTCATAGCTCAGCTGGTTAGAGCGCTACACTGATAATGTAGAGGTCGGCAGTTCGAGTCTGCCTGAGACTACTAAGTCTACGGACTTAAAATTAGTTCATTGATTATATTACTGAAAGGAAATTTTAGAAGTTGAGAATTCATTACTTCATCATTCGGGATTCTGAATTCGACATTTAGGATTTCATTAATGGGGGATTAGCTCAGCTGGCTAGAGCGCCTGCCTTGCACGCAGGAGGTCATCGGTTCGACTCCGATATTCTCCACAATTCTTTAGATATAGGGATTGATAGTTGCTAAAACACAGGATTCACAAGTTGAAAAAGTTTTTGGTTTCATTGATTTTTATATTGATTATAGGAAAAACGTTCATTGACATATTGATTTAAAGAATACGAGCGTTAGATGTTCTCACAGGAGACATTTAACGACAAAAATAAAAGAGTGATGATATTTATTTATCATCAAAAACTAAAAGAGCAAGTTAAAGCAAGACGCATAAGCTAATTAAGGGCGTATGGGGAATGCCTAGGCTCTCAGAGGCGATGAAGGACGTGATAAGCTGCGAAAAGCTGTGGGGAGTGGCACATACACTATGATCCGCAGATATCCGAATGGGGCAACCCGGCATATTGAAGATATGTCACCTAGCAATAGGAGCGAACCCGGAGAACTGAAACATCTAAGTACCCGGAGGAGAAGAAAACAATAGTGATTCCGTTAGTAGTGGCGAGCGAACGCGGATTAGCCCAAACCAGTATTGTTACGGCAATGCTGGGGTTGTAGGACCACGTTATAAGATGT